>JALZUU010000692.1 GCA_023300665.1 Saprospiraceae bacterium
CCAACAGGCTAACCAGCCAGTTAGCTAACAGGCTGAACACCCTAAATTAATAACATTAACAATAAAAAATCATGGAATTCGATCTCATTGTCATTGGTTCTGGACCTGGCGGTTACGTAGCAGCTATTCGAGCGGCACAATTAGGACTAAAAACAGCTATTATCGAACGGTATGCTACCCTCGGTGGTACTTGTCTTAACGTTGGTTGTATCCCTTCGAAAGCACTGCTAGATTCGTCTGAACATTACCATAACGCAGCTGAAAAATTTTCAGAACATGGAATCAATCTGAGTAACTTAAAAGTAGATATGCCTCAGATGATTAAACGGAAAGATGAAGTAGTTGATCAGACTTGTAAAGGCGTTGCTTTTTTAATGAAAAAAAATAAAATTGAAGTCTTTCATGGACACGGTTCTTTCGCAGATAAAAATACCGTGAGTATTGCCAAAGACGATGGAACAAAACAAGAGATCAAAGGCAAAAATATTATCATCGCTACCGGATCAAAACCCATCACTCCCGCTTCATTTAATTATGATAAAAATAGAGTGATCACTTCTACGGAAGCGTTGAATATTAAAAAGATTCCTAAAAAAATGGTCATCGTTGGAGGTGGCGTAATTGGATTAGAATTAGGTTCTGTCTATGCACGATTGGGAACAGAAATCGAAGTCATCGAATTTGCAGATCGAATTATTGCAGGAATGGATAAAGATTGTAGTAAGGAACTGCAACGAGCCTTGAAAAAAATAGGCGTAAAATTTCATCTTGGTCATGCAGTAACAAATGTCAAAGCTGCTAAAACCAGTGTGACGGTTGAGTACAAGAAAAAAGATACCGAAGATGTTTTATCGATCAAAGCAGATTATTGTTTGATTGCAATTGGCCGTCGTCCTTATACCGATAATCTTGGTTTGGAAAATGCTGGAGTTGCAAAAGACGATCGAGGTCGAATCGAGGTCGATGCACATTTACAAACCAACGTTCCAGGCATTTATGCGATTGGAGATGTAGTGAAAGGTGCGATGTTGGCACACAAAGCCGAGGAAGAAGGCGTCATGGTTGCCGAATTATTAGCAGGCGAAAAACCACATATCAATTATAACTTAATTCCTGGAGTCGTTTATACTTGGCCAGAAGTGGCAGCTGTAGGGCAGACCGAAGCGCAAGTCAAAGCAGCGGGCATTCCTTATAATATTGGTAAGTTTCCATTTAAAGCGTTGGGTCGTGCCCGTGCGAGTATGGACATCGAAGGAATGGTCAAAATCATTGCACACAAAGAAACCGATGAAGTCTTGGGTGTTCACATGGTTGGACCACGAGTGGCAGATATGATTGCGGAAGCAGTAGCAGTAATGGAATATCGAGGTTCCGCTGAAGACATTGCAAGAATGAGTCACGCGCATCCTACGTATACAGAGGCGACTAAAGAGGCGGCGTTGGCTGCTACGGGGAATCGGGCGTTGCATGTTTAGGGTTTGATTCTAAAAGAATAAACTAAAAGGCGCAGAATTTAATTATTCTGCGCTTTTTTTTTGATACGTAGATACAATTCACGAACTATATCCTTTATATCTACAATCACGAATTGCATCTTCCATTTTTAAATTCGAATTGTTAAGAAGTAATAACGAAAAATATTTTTTTTAAATTTTTTACTCTTTTTTTCTTTTTTTTATAAATTTATATTAAATTTGCTACTGCTTAGTTAGTATTCATTCCTTTCTTTTTTCCAAGCAATCAGCTTTAATTCAAATTTAGCTGTACACAGAATAACACAACCCAACAATAAATTTTTTGATAATAGTTTTACTATTATTTGAATTACTGTTAGAATAGCAATAGAATTTTGGATTTTTATTCAAGAATTCTATTTAATCTATAGCCACTATGGTTATAAATGCAATGGGTCTATTTTAAGGTGAACTCACATTAAATTTTATGTTGCTTTTTTATTATTTAGAAAAAAAAATATTCAATATTTAGTGAAAATGTATTTTCATTTTTACGTTAAATATTGAATAACGCATTGATAGCTAGTCTTTTATCTAGTGGTGCTTCGCGAGTATACACTGGAAGTGAATGAATTTTCAAACTAAGCAACTAGACGTTCGCTGTCAATGCTTTGAAACAATTCTTGCGTAGAATTAAAATATGCAAGAGCCGAAGTAAAGTTTAATAATGATTAAAACCAGATGAAAATAATCAAAAAAACTTTCCTTTATTTTATCGATTTGAGTTATGCTAATGCTGAAGAGTATCTATTAGATACCTATGCTTTAGTATAAAAAATTGATTCTGAGTTAAATATAATGTTGATTTTTTTCAATGTCGCATTTTACTCAAGATACTACAGCTTGACTATAGTACTAACTTGACATTAGTTGAGGTGATATTGCTATGTCAAGATTTAAAAATGAACTGTGTAAGCAGTATGTTTTTAAAATTATTTAAGTTTTGACCCCAAGCTTGTGTAGTGTATTTATTTTATTTAAAAGAGAACATTATCATTTTATAAGAAGAGATATGAATCAGGATGTGATGAAATAATTCAAATTCGATTCAAAAGAAAAATTTCTGAATTAACTAAGGAGTTGTCCTTAGTTAAAATGGTACTATTATGTGTAAAATGAAATTTATTTGTTTTACCATTTATTTTAAATAGTCTAATTAGGCTAAAAAATACAAACCGAATGGATCGTCAATCAAAAAAAATATCCATGCCTTTATGGATAATGCAGTTTTTATTTCATTTCGTCTTTAATCGAAATGTTGAATTGTTGGACATGTATTCCAATGTTCAAATTAACCAACACCCCCCAAGAGAATCTCCTGTCTTTGTTAGGTTCAACCTAGCTGAATTTCATAAATATGTGAAATTCAGCTATTGCTGTTCCTTAAAAGTAATAACATAAATAAGACTTGAAAATTTAGACAAATAAAATCAATTAGATAAAAGCATTTATCAAAATTTTAACCTAATGAAAAATATTAACCTTACTCCTCAGACCTCTACTTTAACTTCCTTAAGCAATCGCTTAGAGGACTTTTCTAGTAGCACTCAAAAAATGACTTCATTGTTAATGACTTGTTTATTAGCAATTGGAGCTATTCTGTTTTTTACTCAACCCGTATTGGCGGAGGCTTCAGATATTAATTACACTGAATACTTATTGCCCATGTATAATTCCAATTTAGAAAATCGGGAAGTCCAAAATAAAACAAGTATTCCATTTGAAGATATAGAAATGAGCAAATTAATAATAGATGCCAAAAATATTTATTGGTGTCCTGGAGAATATTTAGAAATTCCCATCAAAGGTATTTCGGATGATTACCAGAATATAGAAATAAGCATTGTACTAGGACAGAATGGAGTCCTATTAAGATCTACAGAAATGATAAATAAAGCGGATGGTATTCAAACCTTTCGCTTTAAAAACATTGATAGACATTTAAAAATTGGGGATAATGTACGGCTGGATATCTCAAAGTACGTTCCACAAGGAAATACGAAGCCAACTTTATTGAATGTCGATTTTTCCAATATTTCGATTTTCGCTAACTCTAATTGCAAATAATCCCCTAACTCATCTTAAATCTAGAATCATGAAAAAGTTCAACATAATTCAATATATCGCTGTTTTTCTTTTTACGTTAAGTTCATTTACTTCTTTTAGTCAGGTTACTATCTCTGGAGAACTCGAAGTTTGTTTGGACGATGCATTGCAAATAACTTTAGATGGAATTCCACCAGGTGGAGGAAGTGTGAGTTTTGCTGTATTCAATACCAATACAAGTATACTATATGCTGATGTAGAAACTGTATCGGGCACAAGCCATACGTTTACTATGGCTTATACACCGATCCTTGTTGAAGATGGTAATCTGTTTCAATTATTTAGTGGGAGCTTTACCCCAACAGTGGGAGCACCTCAGCTTTTAACGGTGTCACCATTGACAGTGGAACTAGAGTTATTTGAAAATCCAACAGCGACGATTTCCTCAACCCCTTCAACAATTTGTGAAGATGGAGGAGCAATAGATGTTACAATCACGCCCACTCACACACTAGTACCAGGAACAGCTACAGGTCCTTATGTAGTTGATTTGACCTTAGATGGTACATCAATTACTGGTATAAGCACAACAGGAACAATCACCTTAACAGAAGGTACCGATTTTACAGGAGATGTAACAACTATCACCTTAACATCCATCACGGATACCTATGCAGGAGATTTTGATTGTACGACTACTGGAACACTGGCTACAACTGCCGGACCAACAGTAGTGGAATTTACTCCAGGAAGTATCGCAGGCGGAGA
>JALZUU010000693.1 GCA_023300665.1 Saprospiraceae bacterium
CATCATCATCAGGACATCCATTTAAGGTTCCTGGAATGTTTGGACAATCGTCCACATCATCAGCAAAACTATCCTTATCAGCATCTGGGCATCCATTTGTTTCTTTTGTTCCAGGCACTTCAGGACATATATCATTACGATCTTCTATCCCATCATTATCAGTATCTGGGCATCCTTTAAAGGCAGCTACACCAGGAATTTCAGGGCAATTATCTTCAAAATTTTCAATTCCATCCTTATCCTTATCTCTATCTTTAGTCTCTTTTTCCGGCGCTTCTACTTTTCCTAAATAAAAGCCAAGTCCAATACCATATTGAAAATGATCGCGATCACCATCTAAAGATTTTCTAAATCCAGCTTGTGTATTGATAAAAGCGTGGTCACCAAATCGAATATTGACACCTATGTTGATTGGCAATTGAAAACTCAAATCTTCCCATGCCTCTAGTACCCCTCCTACTCCAGTAGAAGCATAAGGTATCACTCTCGCTCCTGGGCGATATAATTGAAATTGGCCAATAGCATCGATACCAAAAGTTGTTAGGTTATCCAACTCGTTTGGTAAGTTTATCACCGTCAATTGAGCCGGGAGACCAAAATTAAAATTTCGTCCTAGATTTCGTAGATAGCCAAGTTCAAAACCACTTCCATAATCTCCAAAATCAGAGAAGGATCCTCCGTTAGTCGTTTGGTGATCACTCCATAATCTTTTTCCTGTAAAAGCATTAGGACGGTCGGGCGTTTGAGCAGAGGCTAGATTGATACTAACAAATAATACCAGACAGCAAAGTATAGTTCTAATCATGTTTTTGGTAATCGTGTTATTTATTTATATTCAGTAATTTCCAATAGTGGAAATATGACCTATTTATACGTATATTTTAGTTGAGGGTTGCTCTAGAAATTATGGTATTTCATAATACTTCATAGCGGCACGCGCAGGAGAAGTTGAAGCGGTTTTTGCTGCTTCACCAATCAGATAATAAGTCGTGCCCTTATTATATGGAATCTTCCATCCATAACGCTGATCATCAGCAGCCTGGTCAAAATGTTCTCCATCATCTTGCATTTTCACTCGCTTAAAAGGAGCATATTTTCCAGTACGATAACAAAGGTAAGTAGATTCAGCATCCATCACTTTAGCCGTAATGACTACCTCTGAGTCTTTTACTTCGTGTTTAACTTCACTAATCCTAGGAGCTGTCTTTTTTAATAAAGGATGCGCCTGTAGATACGCAATTCGTTCTTTCATTAATTCTCCAATACCTATAATTTTAGCCCCTTCCGCTTCACTCGTGGTATTGAGGTTTTGTCGGAAAGTTTCGTAGGGATATAATTTATTAGGATCTTCTCTTACGTACCGATCAATTTGCGATTGAATTTGATTACCCAACGTCTGATATTTTCCAGAAATAAAAAATTCTTCGAGTATTGTTTTCAAATGTGCAACGTATATCTTTCGATAAAGTGGTGTTTCTAAAACCTTACTAATTAATGGTCGATTGGGGCTTTTATAATGGGTAAAAGGACTTAATTTCTGGAGGCCTTCGTTATCAAGGGCTCGCTTTTCATCTGCATATCTAAACCCACCAAAAGAGAGGTTCATATCCCACGGAATGGGTTGAAAGATTCCAAAACTATCTTGAAATAAATAATAGTTATGGCAAAGTCGTCCGGCATAACTATCTAAGTTGACCAAGACATTATTGAATGCGTGCATCCACAGCGTTCGATCAATGTTTAATTTCGATTCTAATTTTTTAGGCTCTTTATTCAGCACATAAGTCAACTCTGCTAATGATTCCCATCCTTGATTTGATTTCATTTCGTAATTAGCATAGTAGCAAGTCGTATCTTTTCCTTGATACATCAAAGAGGATTTTTCTCCTTTGCCACATTTTTTACCTACTTGTGCATTCCAACTAGGATCACATTTTACTAATGTCCCTTCGTTTCCTCCAAAATTTTCGTTCAAAAAATCATTATCTACCGAAGAGGTATTATTATAAAATCCAATCAATTTATTATTGATATATAATCTAGCAAAATTGGCTTTCGGAGAAGGCAGATACATTCCAGCAATTCGATAAGAAAGTACTTCTCTCAAAAAACTCGGATCTCGAAAAACGTTGGAGAGTTTGATGGTTTTGACATCGCCAGGAAAGCGTTGTCCTTTTTTTACGGTATTTGCTTTTAGATTAAAAGGAAGTTTGCTCGATTTGGTTTTCCGAACATTATAGTAGGAACTATTTCCTTTATATCGAATACCGATACTATCATAGGTAATGCCTTTGATTTTGACTTTACCAATCAATCGACCATCATTACCTTCTTGTTTGAGTGAATCTAGTCTTGCTTCCCAAAGTGGATCAGAAAATTCGATATAGATATCTAAGACCTGGTTAGGATCGTACAAGTCCTGTCCGTACGAGACGTAGGATAAGCAAAGAAAAATGAACCAATAGATATACTTCGCCATGCGTTAAATAGGTGTTGTTTGATAAAACAATTTGGCAAAGGTGTTACTCATCAAGTGCGGAAAGCGCAATTACTAAAGTCTTATTTATTTAATTCTTTAAGAGAAATTGTACCCGGTTCATACATATAATTACGTGGATAAAATCCGGAAGCCTTTGCATTCTCTGTTTGAAAATAATATTCAAGTCTGTCTTGACCAGCGGTCGGTTTGACGGTGATACCAAAGATTTTATCACCTGCAGCTTTATCATTGTGCTTGCCATCATCTGCTAGATATACAGATTGGTAAGGAAGCTTTGAATCATGACGGTAAAATAATTTTACTCGATTTGCACGATTTTTTACCGTCACTACAAATTTAAAATCTTTTATTTCTTTCGTAGAAAATTTTTCTCTTTGAATTAAAGTCACCTCATCAATTTCAGGTGGAAAGATCGCCAATTCTGGATGCTTTTTAAGGAATCGAGCACGCTTAGACATCAATTCTACTATTCCTGGAATCTTACTTCTTTTTCCTGTAGTGTTAGCAAGGCTACCATCAAATTCTTCAGTGGTATAAAATTTATTAGGATCGTTGTTAAAAGAACTTCGAATCATGGTTTGCAATGCTTGTGCTCTTGCTTCATATTCTCCATTTACAAAGTGATCATAGATAATCGTTCGAATATGATCGAGGTAAATTTTTCTATACTCTTCATTTTTCAATAACTGACTGATGAGCGGCTTCATAGGGCTATCAACGTGTAATAACGGATCCATCATTTGTAATCCTTTCAGATCCAAATCTGATCCTACTCCAGTATTTTTAAAGCTACCAAAAGCTA
>JALZUU010000694.1 GCA_023300665.1 Saprospiraceae bacterium
TGCTTCGTAAAAAGAAACCAGAAAATTTAGCCAATCAGGACTGACGGTACAATCCGCATCCGTGGTTACGATGAGTGTTCCAGTCGCCTGTTCAATGGCTGTAGCAATTCCCATTTTTTTAAAAGACTGGATTTTATTTTTATCCACATGATCGGCAAGTGTGATGATTTTTAGATTGGTATATCCTAATCCTGTAGCGATGGCATTCGTTTGATCGGTAGAATGATCGTCTACTAATAATACCTCGTATAGTTCTTTTGGAAAATTTTGTTGACAAACACTATTCAGACAAGCAGCGATATTTTCTGCTTCGTTGCGAGCAGGAATAATGACCGTGACTTTGGTTTTTGGTCGAAAAGAAGCGAGTATCTCCCACTGAGGGATCTGCTGCCAAAACCGAAGATAGCGTCGTAACAAATAGATATAGTAGACCGTCAGAATTGCCGGAATTAGAAGCAGCCAAGTCATATTTAAATAAAAAGATTAATCGAACAGTTGTTCGTAATCATCAGCAGAGTTTTCTTCGGCTCTTTTTTGACGAATAGGTTCTGCTTTACGCTTAGGTGGCAGTTCTAATCTTTCAAAGTCTTCTTCGATGTCTTCCATTTCCTCATAATCTACGATCTCTCCATTAGTTTCCACATCATATTTAGAAGCCATTTTTCGAACTTTTTTTCGTAAATAAGCTTTTCCAAATAGAAATCCTGAAATAATTGGAAAACCAAAAACGGTCAACATAATCGCTGCAATTCCCATCAATGGATTTTCTTTAAGCATTTTAAAAACCCATTTTACAAAATCAGTGATGGTCGTATAGTCAATAATAGCCGTAGCTATCAACAAGAAGGGAGCTATAAATGCTAGGGCTTTAAAAACAAATGAGAATATCATAGATAATCCCCAAAAGACCAAAATTGCAACCAAGATCGCACCAATTGCATTAAAAGGGTTTATGTCAATTCTTTTCTGTGTCATGATTTTATGTTGATTTGTTGAATCGTTGAATTTACTCTAAAAAGTGTTTTTCTCGCAAAGTTCGCAGAACCTGTCCCGAACTTGCTTCGGGAGACGCAGATTTGTCCCGTACTTGCTTCGGGAGACCTTCTAACGTGTATATCTTTTAACGTGAATAACTTAAATATAAAAACATTATTAAATATATTATCAATTTTTAGATTTTAGACTTTTTAGAGTAGGCTCATCGTTGAATCTACTTTAGAGAACAAGGATTTCAACAAAAAAATACCTTCTTAAAACAGTATTAAAATTTCATCAAACTGTTTATCCAAGATAACTATAAAATTAAGCAATTGTTCTTATAAAGCAAGCACGATTAGACTAGTAGATGGTTTTTGAGGACAAATGAGGGCTTTTTCTTTGGTTTTACTGTTCTACCTGTAGAAACTGCATTTCATACAATTCTCGGTAGTGTCCGCCTTCTATTTTGAGTAAGGTGTCGTGTGAGCCATATTCGAGAATACGACCTTTGTCCAGCACAAGGATATTATCGGCGTGTCGAATGGTAGAAAGTCGGTGAGCAATGATGATAGAAGTTCGTTTGGCGATAAGTTTTTCAATCGCATATTGGATGACCGATTCGGTCTCTGAATCAATAGAAGAAGTTGCCTCATCTAAAATAAGAATATCAGGATTAAAGACCAGTGCTCGGACAAAAGAAATCAACTGTCGTTGTCCCATAGACAATGTACTTCCTCGCTCCATCACATCGTAATTATATCCTCCGGGAAGTTTTTCGATAAACTCATCTGCTCCGATTAACTTGGCAGCTTCTAAGACTTCTTCTTTCGTGATTCGCTCGTCTCGCAAGGTAATATTATCGTACACCGTTCCAGTAAAAAGAAAAACATCCTGCAGTACAACTGCAAGGCGATTACGCAAGGTATGTAATTCGTAATCTCGAATATTAATTCCATCGATTTCGATCTCTCCTTTTTGTGTTTCATAGAAACGACTAAGGATATTAATGATCGTAGATTTTCCTGACCCAGTGCTTCCAACAATAGCGAGGGTTTGACCTGCTTCGATGGTAAAGTTTAATTTTTTGAGGACATAGTCTTTTCCTATATAAGCAAATGATACGTCTTTAAATTCAATATGGCCCTTCAATTTTTCGACTTTATTGGTTCCTTTATCTTCGATCACTTGGTCTTTATCGAGCAAATTAAATACGCGTTCCGCAGCGACCATTCCCATTTGTAGGGTGTTAAATTTATCGGCTAGCATTCGTATCGGCCGAAAAAGCATCGATAGATAGATTGGAAATGCGATCAACACTCCCAAGGAGATATCTCCACTAATCACCCCTCTTGCTCCCCACCAAACCAACAAACCTAAAGATGCAGCGGAGATAATTTCTACTACTGGAAAAAATACAGCGTAGTATAAAATCGCATTGAGATTCGCACCGGTATAAGCTTGGTTGATTTCTTTAAATTTTTGCATTTCATCCGCCTCTGCATTAAAGATTTGAACAATCCGCATTCCCGTAATTCTTTCTTGTAAAAAGGCATTCATCTCTGAGATCTTCTTTCTTACTTGCTGATAACTCGCTTTTACTTTTTCTTTAAAAATATAACTCGCCAAAATTAGAAAAGGGACAACGGTGATACAAACTAGGGTTAGTTTCCAACTGGTATAAAGCATCACCGCCAATACCGCCACGAGCGTAAACATATCGGCAATAATCGTTATCGCACCTTGTGAAAAAACAGTATTGATCGTTTCTATATCGTTAATGGTTCGAGTGGTAATCGTTCCAATCGGCGTTTTATCAAAGAAATTAAGTCGTAGGTTGGTGATATGCTTAAAGACTCGGATTCGTAGATCTCGAATCACTGACTGTCCTAGCCAGTTACTAGAATAAATAAAAAGGTAATTCATTCCTACTTCTACCAATAAGACACAACAAAAGATAATGGCCATCATTCCCAAGCCATCCAGATCATATTTAAAAATATAATCATCGACCATTCGCTGAATCAAATAAGGTCGCAACACGGCTAGAGGAGCCAGCACAACGGTTAGGGAAGTGGCCAATAAAAAGATTTTACGGTAAGGCATCGCCAATCGTAAAATTCTACCCAGTAATTTATAATCTATTTTATTTTTGTTCTGATCCATAAACAGAGTGCAAAGGTAATCGTTTTATCAAACAACGGAAAAGTCGGATGGTTTTCGTAGAGACAATCCGTAGAGACAATTCATGAATTGTCTTTACAGATTGTCTTTACGAATCGTCTCTACCCGTGATTTGTTTTTATGATTTGATATTATTGGAAGGAAAGAGATATTTTGTAACAATCACAAAAAAGGTGGTTACATTGACAGTCGTAGCACCGATTAGTCCTAGTTGTACTGGATCAGAGATGGTCAATAATCCCATCCCGCAGGTAACGATAATTCCAACAATACTAACCAGCCAAACCAGCACCATTAAAAAGATCCAAAAAGCATAACGTTTCCGCTCTTTGATATCCTGATAAGCACTCATTACTGAAGCCTTTTTTGCTTCCTGATCGTAGTCAGCAATTTCCAAGCGGCTCAGGTCAGTTTCTTTGGCACTCACTTGTTTGACCATTTTTTTCATGGCCTCTTCGACACTTTTCTTTTCTTCTTTAAAATCCATTTGAAAATTTGAGCAATTTACGTGATGCGGTTTAACACAGAATGAAGTCTGATAGCTTAGAGCGTATCTAAACTTCCATTAATTGGTCTGGTAAATTTTCTGGAAGTATCGTTTGATTAATTCATTTCTCATTGGAATTCCTCGGCGAAGATCGCCTTTATGCCCTTGACGTACCTGATCCCAAGGTGAGTCTTTAAGGTGTGTAATATTGGATAAATGGATGGGAGAAAACTTTTTATAAGTGCTCCAGATAAAATCTAAAAATTCTATCGTTTCTGTACTCAATCCTTTAATTCCTTCGTCGGTATTTTGAGTGATCGTAGCGTTCCCGTAGGTTTTATAAACATGATATATAGCCGGAATAACAGGGCCATAAGGCCAAGCTTGAACGTCCTCTTTGATCAAGGCTCGATCAAAAAAAGCTAAGTGCCACCCATGCGCGAAATAGATGAGTTTTTGCAACTTCATCGGGGTAACGGTAATTTTCTCCTGCAACCCTTTTCTAATAAAAAAATTAGCTATGGTTAATGCGCTGTACATAAAAGTAGATTTGAACTAGAAAATTATATCAAGAATATAGCTTCCCACCTACAAATATAAACATATTGTTTCAAAATATCAGCATTTTCACCCTATAATTTACCCAAGTCGGCAAAACTATTAATGAAGCTGTTTAAAAATGAAGCCTGCCTTCGTGCCTCTGGCAGGCAGGCACAATGGTTGCGGCTAAGTCATTGACTGTGG
>JALZUU010000695.1 GCA_023300665.1 Saprospiraceae bacterium
ATCGCTTTTATGTACGACAATAATCCAACCTTAGATCCACATAAACCGCTCGACGAATCGCAGCAGGGATCTGTATATTTTAAGAATGCTGATGAAGTAGGTGATCCTGAAAAAGGGGTTCGCCATTTCTATATCGAAAGCTATGGCTGTGCGATGAATTTTAGCGACAGCGAAATCGTTGCTTCTATCCTTGGTGGTATTGGTTTTCAGCCAACTAGAGATATAGAAACAGCCAATTTGATTCTAATCAACACTTGTTCGATTCGAGAGAAAGCAGAAAAAAATGTGCGTCAGCGGTTACGCGTTTTTGATCAAGTAAAAAAGCGTAGAAAAGAAGAACAGGTTCTAGTAGGTGTACTTGGTTGTATGGCCGAACGACTGAAGGAAAAATTGATGGAGGAAGAAAAACTCGTCGATATGGTCCTCGGACCTGATGCTTACCGGGACTTACCAAAGTTGGTAGCCGATGCATCTCAAGGAGAAAAAGGAATCAATGTTTTATTATCAAGAGAAGAAACTTACGCAGATATTAGTCCGATGCGATTGGATAGCAATGGCGTGGTTGCTTATATTTCGATCATGCGAGGATGTGATAATATGTGCTCTTTTTGCGTGGTACCTTTTACGAGAGGTCGGGAACGAAGCCGAAACGCCTTCAGTATTATTGCCGAAGCAACGGATCTCTACCAACGTGGTTATCGAGAGGTTACGCTCTTGGGACAAAACGTGGATTCCTACAAATGGGAAAATCCTGATTCTAAAGAATTGGTCAACTTTGCCAATCTACTAGAGATGGTAGCGCTGGTTCATCCTGATTTAAGAATCCGATTCTCTACTTCGCATCCTAAAGATATTACCGACGAGGTTTTATACACCATCAAAAAGCACGAGAATATTTGCAATTATATTCACTTACCGGTACAATCTGGAAATAGTCGTGTATTAAAATTAATGAATCGTACTTATGACCGCGAATGGTACCTTGAACGCGTCAAAGCAATTTACCGTATCATTCCTGATTGTGCGATCTCTGCGGATATTATCACGGGCTTTTGTAGTGAAACAGAAGAAGAACATCAAGACACCCTTAGCATTATAAAGGAGTCAGATTATACCATGTCTTACATGTTTTATTATTCAGAAAGACCGGGTACACTCGCCGCTAGAAAATATGAAGACGATATTCCATTAGAAGTAAAAAAACGTAGACTACAAGATGTGGTTGATCTGCAAATGGATATGTCTCACGAAAATAACAAACGAGATATCGGAAAGACATTTAAAGTGTTAATTGAAGGAAATTCTAAAAAATCTGACCAACAATTCAAAGGCCGCAGTGGACAAAACAAGATGGTCATTTTTGATAAAAAAGAAAATCTAAAAGTGGGCGATTATGTTAATGTAAAAATTAACACCGTAACTCGTGCTACCCTACTCGGTGAGATTGTTTAATTACAAAGAGTGTGTAAAAAATAGCTTTAAATGCTTCTTGATACTTGCTTCTCTTAAAGGTATTGAAAGACGCAATATCAGTTGATTGTTTAATTAGTCAATCGGTCAAACATTAGGCAATACTAACGTAAAAGAGCAACCATAGACGGTTACATTAGCATTGCGTAGTACGTGACTAATCCACCGATTAACTAATTAACAATTTAGTACCGAAGGCACTAGCAGCATAACAATCATACACTGTTAATCAAAAAAAGTTGTTTAAAAAGAAAACTCAACTATGAGTAAGAATTTACAAGCAGTAAAACGAAGGTTTGAAATCATTGGAAATACGCCTGCATTAGACAATGCTTTGTCCACTGCAGTACGAGTAGCCAATACAGATTTGACGGTATTGATTACGGGAGAAAGTGGCGTAGGAAAAGAAGTTTTTTCTAAAATCATTCATTCCCTTAGTGCGCGTAAGCACAGTAAATTTATGGCGATCAACTGTGGAGCGATTCCCGAAGGAACCATTAATTCAGAATTATTCGGTCACGAAAAAGGTGCTTTCACAGGTGCTTCTGCGGAACGAAAAGGATACTTTGAAACGGTTAATAGTGGAACGATTTTTCTAGATGAAATCGGAGAGATGCCACTCGATACCCAAGCGTATCTTTTACGGGTTTTAGAAAGTGGAGAATTTATTCGCGTCGGTTCTTCTGTTACCAAATCGACAGATGTTCGAGTGGTGGCTGCGACCAACGTAGATTTGCTCGAACGAATTCGAAAAGGAAAATTTAGAGAAGATCTTTATTACCGACTTAATACGGTTCCCATTCATGTTCCTGCCCTCAAGGAAAGACGGAATGATATCAATCTTTTATTTAGAAAATTCACGGTAGATTTTGCAGAAAAATATCGGACTACGCCCATCAAATTAGATGAGAGAGCGGAGTTGATTTTTGAAAATTATTCTTGGCCAGGAAATATTCGAGAACTAAAAAATGTTGCGGAACAACTCTCTGTGCTCAGTGAAGAGAAAATGATCACGGCTGATATTTTATTAGAAAAATTACCCAACTTACTAAAGCGAAATTTACCAGCTTCCCTCAGAGGAGAAGAGCAAGACAGTTTTCAGGAAC
This sequence comes from Saprospiraceae bacterium, assembly GCA_023300665.1. Lineage (GTDB taxonomy): Bacteria > Bacteroidota > Bacteroidia > Chitinophagales > Saprospiraceae > JALZUU01. Next base: position 2,577 of record JALZUU010000695.1, read on the forward strand.
GAGAGATTTTATATAAATTATTATTTGACATGAAAAATGACTTAAATGATCTAAAATCATTGGTCTTTGAATTGATTAATAATAATGATCTAAGCATTTCCAATCAACAACTAAATCAATTAAAGCGTCCCGGATATTCTGAATCTTATCAAGTCTATAACCAAGAAACTCCTACTCGACCAAACTTTAACGCAGAAGAACACAATCGAGAAACCAATGGAAGCGTTTCTATTGAAGACCATCGTCCGATTCTGTTAGATTCTCAGTCTAGCCAAGAATATGAAAATAGTGAGATCATTGAAGAGAGCTTGAAACTAGCAGATATGGAGAAAGAGATGATTCTAAAAGCACTAAAAAAACACAACGGTAAACGAAAAGAAGCAGCAAAGGATCTTGATATTTCAGAGCGGACTTTGTATCGTAAGATTAAGGGGTATGATATTCAGATTTGATTTGTTGATTTGTTGATTTGTTGATTTGTTGATTTGTTGATTTGTTGATTTGT
>JALZUU010000696.1 GCA_023300665.1 Saprospiraceae bacterium
CCAACTATTATTTCAGGTACTTGTGATAATGAGTTTGTAATGATTCGTACTTGGACTTTTACAGATGGTTGTAATACTAGTTCTGTTTCTCAGACTATTACTGTGAATGATGACACCGCTCCAGTCTTTACTTTTGTTCCAGCAAGTATGTCTAATGAGTGTAGTATGTCAGTGGAATTTGAGGATGCTCAAGCAACAGATAATTGTGATGGGGAGGTTACGATCACTTTTGTAGATGATATCAATAATATTGGTCCTTGTAATAATACAATTACTCGTACTTGGACTGCAACTGATGTATGTGGAAATACCAGTACTGCGATGGCTACAAGATCTATCAGTGATAGCATGGCACCTGTTGCTAGTAATGTTCCAATGGATATGTCTATTGATTGTGGATCTACACCAGTCTTTGGAACTCCTACATTTACGGATAATTGTGATACCGATATTACAGTTGTAATGACTGATGCTACGATGGATGGTGATTGTGAAGGCGAGTTTGTTTTTATTCGTAGATGGATGGCAACGGACGATTGTGATAATTCAACTATGATTTCTCAAACCATTACTACGGAAGACAACGAAGGTCCAATGTTCGTATCAGTTCCACAAGGAACGATTGAATGCAACGGAAATTTTGATGACCCTGTGGTGATAGATAATTGTAGTAATTTTAGTTTGACTTTTGTCGATGATATGACTGGATCAGGGTGTAATGAAACCATTGTTCGAACATATACTGCTACCGATGATTGTGGTAATTCAACCACTGCAACAGCTACCTTGATTATCAACGATAATGAGGCACCAATATTTACAAATGTGCCAGATGATTTGGATGTGAACTGTGATATGATTCCAGAATTTATACCACCAACTGCAGAAGATAACTGTGGAGAGGTAATATTAACTTTTGTTGAATCAGAATCTGGGGAGCTTTGCGATGAAGGATTTTCTCGTAATCGTATATGGACGGCGACAGATAATTGTGGAAATACAGCTACGGTAGAAACATCAATTTGGGTGAATAATGATAACATTGCTCCAGCATTCACTTTTGTACCAGAAGGAGGTATTGTTCAATGTGCTGACTTTCCACCTACTTTTGGAGATGTAATAGTAGAAGATGATTGTAGTGAGGTGAATGTTACATTTATCACTGAATACATTTATGGTGATGAAAATAGTTGTGACAATGGAGAAAATTTTGATTACCGAAGAGTATGGACTGCAACGGATGGTTGTGGAAATACTTCCACCGCAAAACAGACCTTCTGGATTATTGCGAATGGAAGCTCACAAGCAACAATTAGTGGTACATTAATGACAGAAGAAGATCAGTTGGTTGATAGCGTAATGATGACCTTAGAAAGCAGTAATGTAACAAGTTTAAGTCAAGTATCAGGAGATGGTAACTATCTTTTTGATGTGATCTTAGGTGAGAATTATTCTCTTACACCAGAAAGAAACGATGACCCTTGGAACGGAATCACAACATATGATTTAGTATTGATGGGGCGTCACCTACTAGAATTAGAAATATTGGATAGTCCGTATAAGTTGATCGCTGCGGATGTTAACAATAGTGGAAGTATTACTTCTTTAGATATGATAGCATTACGTAGATTAATTCTGCATGTTGACTCAGAATTTCCAAATAATACTTCTTGGCGATTTATTGAACAGGACTATACGTTTATTGATCCTACCAATCCATTTCTGTTTACTTTCCCTGAAGTATCGAATTTTAACGGTATCACAGAAAGTCAAATTGCAAACTTTATAGCGATTAAGACGGGAGACTTAAATATTAGTGCTACTCCAAATCAATTAGTGGCAGGTGACACTCGTAGTTCGGATGGTAATTTGATCTTTCAGTTAGATGACCTAGATTTAACTGCTGGAGAACAATATGAAGTAGCGTTTAATGCTAAAGATTTTGAAGAAGTAAAAGGATATCAATACACGCTAAATTTATCTGGTCTTGAGTTGGTAGATGTAAAAGCAGATGCTTTAAATTTGACATCGGAAAACTTTGGAATGACGCATTTAGATAAAGGATTCTTAACAACTAGCTGGCATACCGAAAGATCAGTTACAATAGAAGATGATAAAACTTTATTCACTTTAATTGTAAAGGCTACGGAAGACATCAAGTTGAGCAAGGCATTACGGATAAGTTCTGATCTTACTAAAGCAGAAGGTTATAATGAAGCAAGTAATAAATTAGCGATTAGTATGCAATTTGAAGAAGATGGAGAGGTTACAGAAAAAGCATTTGAGCTTTATCAAAACCGTCCGAATCCATTTAATTCTGAAACCACGATTGGCTTTATTCTACCAGAAGCAACGGATGGAACCTTAACTATTTTTGATGTATCTGGTCGGGTGTTGAAACAAATTACTCGTAGTTACTCGGAAGGTTATCATGAAGAATTAATTGAACGAAACGAACTAGGAGTTACAGGAGTATTGTACTATCAGCTAGAGACGGATAAACAAACGTCCACTAGAAAAATGATTTTAATGAAAAAATAAATAGAGCTAATAGCCTGTATTTAATGAAAAAATAAAAAGTGGTTATTCCGTATGATGGAATAATCACTTTTTTTAAGCCTTATTCTTAAACAGCTTCTATAAAAACCACAGATGTACAAGTTTGATACCTAGTTTTTTAACTAAAAAAACAGTTAATAGGCGGTTTGAATATTTTGATCGACATTCATCATAGATAAACAGGTTTTTTAGCTAATTATTTTTTACATTTGTATATATTCTATCCAAGAACCTATCTGAAAAATTCAATGATTTTCGATTTTTGATTTTTTAGTATTTTCCAAAAACACATTTTCACATTTTGTTAGATCGATTTGAAAGCTCTATGCGGAAGCATTTTAGCTTATTTCGACTTATATCTTATATCTTATATCTTAGATTTTCATATTCCGACCTTATAAATATAGCTTCACAGTTACAACAAATTAACCAACTCTTATGAAAAGGAAATTTACCTCTACGCATTCAATGAAAAAAGGACTTAGACATACGATAAAAAGGACTTTGTTAGAAACTCCCTTTTTTGTATTCTTTTTCAACCTAAGACTTGCAGCCTCAATAATATTTCGCAATCTTTCTAGACAACTAGCATTCGCAATAATGCTACTCATAGGAAGTGTCGGAATGGTAAATGCACAAGTTTGTGGCCCGGGTACAGTTGTTATCAATGAAATAGATCCTGATCAGGCTGGAACTGATATGGCGGAATTTATTGAACTATTCAGTACAACTCCCAATTGTCTATTAGATGGCTTAGTAATAGTTTTATATAATGGCTCTGATGATCAATCCTATGATGCGATTGATTTAGATGGTGCAATGACGGATGCAAACGGTTTGTATGTTATTAATCTTCCTAGTAATGGATTGCAAAATGGAGCAGATGCTGTAGCACTTATTATTGGTGATGCATCAAACTACCCAAATGACTCTGGTTTTCCACCAGCAGCGGACCTAGTCGATGCGATTGTTTATGGAACCAGCGACAGTGATGATGTTGGATTATTATCAGGATTAGGGGAGACCACTCAATATAATGATGAGGCAAGCACTTCGATTGCTCGAAATCCAGATGGGTCAGAAACAATTGAAAATGCAAGTCCTTCGGCTGGTGCACTCAATGGAGCTCCAGTCGTCGTCGTTTGCCCAACCATCGGTGCACTCTCCGATCCAACAGATATTTGTGAAGGAGAAACTTTTGACATTACCGCCAGCGGATTAGCAAATTTGGAAGCGGCTAATAATGGAGAACAAAATTATGGAATTAAAATCGTTGCTTTTACCAACTTACCTACAGATCCTTATGCTGGAGGTACGCCCCTTGATACGATTCGTTTTGGAGATTTAACCGCTGGAAATACAACAGGTACACTAAGTCCAGTCAGTGCCTCCGCAGGTTTAGCTGCCGGAACTTACAGCATCTGTGCAGTATTAGATGGGATACCAGCAGACATGACCTGTCGACCTTCTCAATGCATAGAGCTAACGGTTAATCCAGCACCAACTGGACCTGCCCTTATGGGAACTATTACTTTTTGTGAAGGAGAAACCATTACTCCAATTACTGTTTTTACTAGCCCTCCTGGCCCAGTAGCAACTTTTAATTTTTATGCAGATGCTGGATTAACAACGACTTCCTCTGGAACGATCAATGGAGCTGACTATACCGCAGCACTAACGGGACCTGGTACTGAACAAGTATTTATCACACAGACCATCAACGGATGTGAAGGGCCAGCGACGGGTGTTACCATTACAGTCAATGCTGCTCCGGCTGCTCCTACCGTAACAGACATCGCTGTTTGTGATGGAGAGGATACAACGATTACACCGGGCGGTGCTGCTGGAGGAGGTGGCGGTATTATGACGTTATTATCAGAAGATTTTGAGACCGATGGAAATCCTGTTCGTTATGAAACTTCTGTTCCTGAATTTACTGATGGGTCTGGTGATTACTTTACTAGAACTGATGGTTCGGATATTAGCGGAAACTATACGGGGCCTAATGGAAGCTTTTTCTTTGCTGCTCAAGATATTGATGGAATAGTTCCTTCGTCTACTCAAATATTTACTTTACCTATTATAAATATTGCAGGATTTACTGGACTTAATTTTAGTGGATTGTTTGCAGAAGATGATGATGGAGGTAGCCAAGATTGGGATGATCCTGATTTTTTACATATTGATTATATTATAGATGGTGGTCCAATCCAAAATTTATTATGGATAGAAGGAATGGGCGGTACCAATACAGAACCAGCTGTAGATACCGATTTTGATGGTATCGGAGATGGTACAGTTATTACCGACGTTTTCCAAACCTTAACCGCTGGAATATCAGGTACGGGTTCTAACTTAATTGTTTTTATTACCATGAACTTTAATTCTGGTGACGAAGATATAGCCTTTGATTTATTAGAGATCACAGGAACGATGGCTGCTGGACCACCTGCTGCGGCTACTTTCAATTTCTACGATGCCAATCCTAATCCTGGACCTGCTAACTTATTAGCTGGACCTGCTGGTTCTTTTGATCCTGGAACAACAGGAGCAACTAGTCCGCAATCAGTTTTTGTCACAACCACTAACGCATTTGGTTGTGAAAGTGATGCCACAGAAGTAGTAGTAACTGTAAATGCACCTCCTGTTGTCCCTACCTTTAGCGGAACAACAACTTTCTGTGAAGGCGATGTAATCACTCCAATCATGGCGATGGGTGAGGCTGGAGCGACCTTCCAATTTTTTGCAGATGCAGCCTTGACGATGGCTGCTCCTGGTACCGTTGCTGGCGCAGATTACACAATAGCATTGAGCGCATCCGGAACAGAGACCGTTTTCATTACTCAAACAGTAATGGGTTGTCAAGGTCCTGCTACGATGGTAGATATTGAAATACTTGCTGCTCCTGCTGCTCCAACTACTTCTGGAGTTGTGGAGTTTTGTGATGGAGAAATAATTACTCCAATCACTGCAATGGGTGAGGCTGGAGCGACCTTTACTTTCTATCAAGATGCAGCCTTAACTACCGCTGCTTCTGGAACTATAAATGGTGCGGGCTATACTGCCGCGCTAATGGGTCCTGGTACAGAAGCTGTTTTTATTACACAAACTACCGGAGGCTGTGAGAGTGCAGCAACAATGGTTACCATTACTGTTTTTGCACTTCCTGACCCACCTATGGTAATGGATATTACAGTTTGTGATGGTGGTGATACCGAAATTATTCCTACGGCTGCTGGTGGTGGCGGTGGATTAATGACTGTTTTTTCAGAAACATTTGATACACAATTTGAAGGAATATCTGGCCCTTGTCCTGATATGGATCCAGCCAACTGTACCAACTTTACGCCACCATCTAACGGACAATGGTCTGTTTCAGGTGATGCTTCTGGATTGACAGGTGGAACTGATTTTTTCAATGTATTCGGTGGTGTATTAAACGCACAGGATACAGATACCGAAATTTGTTTCCTTTCTCAAGTGATTGATATTTCTACTTTAATTAGTGCTGACTTTTCAGTGTTGTTAGCCGAAAGAGGAACGCATGAGACTAGTGATTTTGTAGATGTTACTTTAATTGTAGATGGTACACCGATGTTGATTCCTAATTGGATGGGACTTGGAGATGCAAATCATACTTTAGTTGATGATTTTACTACCACTACGGTAACGGCAACTGGAATTACTGGATCTACCTTGCAGATTCAAATTTGTGTAATGAACAATGCCGGATCTGAAGATATAGATATTGATGATATTCTAGTATTTGGTTTAGGAGCAGGTGGTCCGCTATATAATTTTTATGATGCTAATCCAAATCCAGGACCTGCCAATTTATTAGCAGGAATGGCGAATACTTTTGATCCTTTGACCACTGTAGATTCAAGTCCTGAGTCCGTTTTTGTAACAGTGATTGATCCAGTTTCTGGTTGTGAAAGTGATGGAGTAGAAGTAATCGTAACGGTTAACCCAAATCCAGTCTTAGATATTTCGACCATGGATGTTGTAGGATGTCCCGGTGATGCAACAGGAACAGCTACCGTAGTAGCAAGTGTTGGAATTGGACCTTTTGATTTTGTTTATACAACTATCGATGGGGCTGGAGCTGTAGATGGCGATGGATCACAAACGATACTAACTGCTGGTACTTACACGGTAGCGGTGACGGATGGGAATGGTTGTTCTACTACTGCAGATTTTACGATCAATGACGCAGTTGATAGTGATGCACCGATGATCGTTTGTCCTCCAAGTCCAATTGAAATTGGTTGTGGTGAAAGTACACTACCTGCCAATACAGGAATAGCGACAGCAACAGATGTTTGTAGCGCAAGTCCAGTAGTTTCTTTTGAAGACAATTTAGTGTTAGACGGTTGTGGAGGAAGAACAGGAACACTTACTAGAACCTTTACGGCTACGGATGAAGCAGGAAATGCTAGCATTTGCGAACAGATAATCAATATCGTAGATAATACACCTCCGACTTTTACAGTTCCGGCAGATGTAACAATCGAATGTACAGATGATCCAATGGATCTAGCGATCACTGGAATGCCAACCGATTTAATGGATAATTGTCTAGCTTCTGGTATTCAAAGTGTTTGGCTTAATGAATTTCACTACGATAATGCAGGTAACGATGCTAATGAATTTATTGAATTAGCTGGAACGGCTGGCCTTAGCTTAGTTGGATATACGCTTGTTTTGTATAATGGATCTAATGGTACTAATTATGGATCAATTACTTTACCTTTTGGAGTGATTCCAGATGAAGGAAATGGTTTTGGAGCATTCAGCTTCTTGATTCCTGGAATTCAGAATGGTAGCCCTGATGGGATAGCTTTAGTCGATCCAAGTGGTGCTGTTTTAGAATTTATTTCTTATGAAGGATCTTTTGTCGCAGCCGATGGCCCCGCAATGGGACTATTATCTACGGATGTTGGAGTATCTGAAGGTGGAGCTACTACGTCTACTTCTTCTTTACAAAGAATAGGAAGTGGAACCAGCGGAGGTGATTTTATATGGAGTGGTCCTACTGATCCATCATCACCGGGTTTACTAAATGTTAATCAAACAGTAACTCCAATAGTTTTCCCTGTTCCAACTTTTACTGGATTCACAGATGTTTCTATAGGAGATCCTAACTGTCCGAGTGGCAGTGCGATCACTCGTACTTTTACGGTGACAGATGCTTGTGGTAATACCGCTACGGCTACTCAAGTAATCACAGTGGAAGATTCTACTGCTCCAATTACACCGGTAGCTCCAGTAGATGTAGTAGTTGATTGTCCTCAAGATATTCCAGACGCACCGATCTTGGTAGCTACAGATGCTTGTGGAGGAGAAATAACTGGAACAGTTACCTTTGAAATAATTGACCAGCAGTGCGCAACTCGTTTCACTTTGGTAAGAACTTTTACATTTGATGATGGTTGTGGAAACAGCTCTAGTGTCTCTCAAAACATTATGGTAACGGATCCTGGTATGTTGACCGTAGCACCATTGCCAGATCAAATTGTTGATTGTGAAGTAAATGTTATTCCTAGAGAATCATTAATTCAAGCTACTAGCCCTTGTGGAAATTCTACTATGGTTACTTCTGTAGTTAACGGACCTTTTGGCGAACTTGGTTGTCCAGGAACATTCTACAATGTAGTTTATACAGTAGCAGATGATTGTGGACGTTCAGTAGAAACTACTCAACGATTTACCATTCAAAACGAAGGACCAGAATTTGTTTGTCCTCCTGATATTTGTGTTATTGAGTGTCCTGCGGATACAGATATGATTCAAGCACAATTTGATGCTTATGCAGGCCTTGCTACCGTAATAAGTTCTTGTTCAGAAAATGCTGAAATGGCGATCACGAATACTTTTAATCCGAATACTTTTATTCCAAATAATTGTGGAAATGGACCGATTGCTTATGCTGGAACTAAAGAATACCAAATTGTAACTTTCCAAGCTACAGATCCATGTGGTCGTTCAACGAGTTGTACTGCCTTAGTAGTAATAGTAGATAATGAAGCACCTGTTTTTGAAGGTACACCTACCTTAGGAATTGCAGAGTGTGATGATCGTTCTCAACAATCATACGACGAATTTATTCAAAGTCGTTTTGCTATGCTAAATGCGACGGATGCTTGTTCTGATGATGCAAACTTAAACTTTTCATATACACCTACTACACCAAACTTTGTTTGTGGACCAAGTGGATATGCAATTACAGAAGTATTCCTAACAGTTACAGATGACTGTGGAAATGCTAATACAGTAGAAGTTCACTTTAAATTAAAGAACAACTTCCCAGCAACGATTGCTGATCTACCTACGAAAACAATTCAATGTGGTGCACCAATGATTTTTGATACACCAGTTGTGACTGATGCTTGTGGAGCTACTACGATTACTTTTGTAGATAGCGTAGAGCCTGGTAACTGCCCAGCGGCAACTACCAATGTTCGAACATTTACAGTAACAGACGGTTGTGGAAATGCAACTACTGCTCAACAAATGATTTTAGTAGAAGATGACATCGCACCAGTTGCACCTGCAGCACCTGCGGATGTAACGGTAAGTTGTGCTGGAGATATTCCTGCACCAGTAATGTTGACCGCTACTGATAATTGTCTTGGACCGGTTACAGTTAGCCCAACACCAAATATTACGGCAGGTGCTTGTGATGATCAGTTTGTGATGGTTCGAACTTGGACTTTTACAGATGGTTGTAATACCAGTTCAGTTTCTCAAACGATTACAGTAAACGATGATGTAGCACCAGTATTTACGTTTGTACCAGCAGGTATGTCTGGAGAATGCATGGGTACTATAATGGAATTTGAAGATGCTCAAGCAACAGATAACTGTAATGGAGCAGTAACGATTACATTTGTAGATGCAACAGATAATAATGGTTCTTGCGGAATAACAGTTACTCGAACTTGGACGGCAACAGATGCTTGTGGAAATGCAAGTACTGCTTCTGCTACGATGTCTACTGGAGATAGTCAAGCACCAGTT
>JALZUU010000697.1 GCA_023300665.1 Saprospiraceae bacterium
GAAAATTAGTGAACCCGAAGGGATGGGAAGCAAATTTGCTTCGTCTTGACAATCAAGCACTTATCCTCACCTTTTGTGAACATTCTTAAACAGCTTCATTCTATAAACAAATAGCTTTTCCAAAATTTTTTCTCTTTTGAAAAAAAATATTCGTTTTTAAACAACTTATATTCAATAATTTTCCTAGCTTTATTGCCGACTTATAGCCTACCAACCAATAGAACCAACCAACCAACCAACCAACCAAATAAATAAATAAATAAATAAACAAACAAACAAATAAATTAAAAACAAAAGAGATGGCAGATTATAATGATTGTCAAACCAAGATTGGTCCGATAAGAGATGTGCTAGATATGATTGGAAGTAAATGGAAATTAGATATCCTAATTGCGGTAGGATGTAATATTCATCGGTTTAATGAGCTTGAACGCCGAATTGATGGGATTACTCCTCGGATGTTGTCTAAAGAATTAAAGGATCTAGAGTTAAATAGATTGGTTCGAAGAGAGAAGGTTTCTCCTGATTCAAACATAGTAAGATACAGCCTGACTGAACATGGAAAGTCTCTTCAAACTGTTCTTAGTGTTATGTGGCATTGGGGAACAGACTATCGCATGAAAATTATGGGAAAATTAATTGAACCAAAGGAAATTGAAGTCAACAGTCAACTAGCAGAGAATAAGAATTTTAAATAATTAAAATTTTAACCGCATTCCTCCATATAAAACCATATTAGGAGCTGCTTCATAATACCGGCCTCCAAAAGCGTTGATTCGAATATTATCGGCATATCTTGTTTGAAAAAAATTATTAATTCCAAGATAAGGAAGGATTAAAAACTGACGTTTTTCAAAACTGTATTTTAAGGAAAGATTGGTGACAGATTTGGCTTTTTGAAAATCCTCATTGGAATCATTGGTGTAAATTCTTCCCCAAAATTCTTGTTGGAATACTAAGTGAAAATTCTTTGCTAAGCTAAAACTTAATCTGATGTTTCCTTGAAAATTTGGGAGTCCAGGAAGTTGATTTCCATCAAATCTTTCTCCATCTAATTCGTAATCAGAGAAGGTGAAATCTTGCCAAGACCAGTTGGTATGAAGCAAGATGTTTGACCTGATTTGATGTTGCAATAAAAATTCTATCCCTTGTCTTTGGGTACTGCCAACGTTACGAAAAAATGTTCGACCAGGCATCGACTCCAATTCAAAAGGAAGCAATTCGTCTTCCGAGTTTACTAAAAAAGCGGTTAATTGATAACGGTTGCTATTTTGATATAATCCTTTGATTCCCAGTTCATAATGAGTGGCAGATTGTGCTTTTAGTGAGGGGTTAAATCCACTACCATCGGGGTTGTTAGAAATCTCGTTAAGCGTTGGTGTTTCAAAACTAGTGGAAAGATTAGCAAAGAGCATAGCAGAAGGATGAACAGGATAAGCGATGCCGATAGAGTAGTTGAAGTTATTTAAATCCACTTCTCCCGAGTCATCTCCATCAATTAAAAAGCCATCGGTAGTTTTGATAGCATTAAAATCATAACGGATTACAGAATTAAAAATCCATTTATTTAAATTAAAATCATTGGCTAAATAAAATCCACTATTATCAAATCCTTCTTCTTGAGAAAAAACAAGATCGCCTTGTATTCCAGTATTGTTCTGGAAACGTAACCGTTCATCCCGTTGACTTAAAAGCTCAAATCCTAATTGCCAAGTCCATGTTGATTTTCCAAATAATTTCTTTCCCGTTAGACTACTTCCGCCACCAAAGAAATTCCTATTAAGGTCAATAACTCCACCATTAGAAAATGGTAAAAAACCTAGAAAGTCGCGACCTGAATAAAAAGCATAGGTATTAAATTTCAGTGATTTTAAAAAGGTAGTTTCATATCGAAGTGACCCTTTAATTTGTTGAATTGCTTCACCTGCCAGAAAGTCGACATTCTGATCTCTGGCTGCTCTTGGGATACTGTCGAATGAAATAAGATTCACGCCACCTGGATCATTTGCCGTTGGACTATCCATAAAATTTAGAATAAATTCGAGTTTACTATTTTTGGTAAAATCTTGGATCCATCGAAAATTAAAATTGGTAGATTGAAATTCAGAATGATCTCGATATCCATCTCCTTGTTGGTGATTGGCGTGAAAGATTAAGCTTGTGTTTTTGAATTTTTTACCAGCAGTTGCTTGATATTGTTGTCCGTTAAAAGATTGAAAGCCAGCTCCAAAATGGAGGAATTGTTTTTGGGAATTAAAGGCTTGTTCGTCGGTAGTTGAAATATTGATCACGCCACCAGAAGCGTTTCCGTAGAGGGCGGAAGCGCCACCTGGTAAGACCTCAATCCGTTCGATAATACCTAGATTAAGATTGTCTAATTGTCCTTGACCATCGGCGGTTGTTTCGGGGATTCCATCTACGATGATTTTGATTCCTCGTATGCCAAAAGCCGCTCTAGAACCAAACCCTCTGATGGAGATTCGTAGGTCTTGTGCTTTATTATTTTCGTTCAATGAAAAAACACCTGGACTGTCTTTTAATAGTTCATCCAAACTGTTTTGAGGAGTTTGATCTTGGAATGTTGGAGTTAATTGATATACCGAAGTAGCCGAGCGGAGCCAAGGCTTTTGAATTTTTAGTGCTCGAACCTCAATGGTTTCTAA
>JALZUU010000698.1 GCA_023300665.1 Saprospiraceae bacterium
GCTGATAAATCTTGATCTGGATCTACCGTAACTTCTGCAAAAATATAAATACTATCATTAGGTGGAATTTGGATATTGGTCCCATCACCCGGTAAGCCATCTACGTTAATACGAAATTTAGATTGATCTCCTCTAGCTAGTTTGATTTCAGAAATCTCGATGGTGTTGTCAAGGTCATTATAGATTTTAACCGAACGTGTTGCAGATCCTTGCGCTGTAAAAACGGTATCAAATCGCAAAGTATCCACTGAAAACTCCAAAACTGCGTCATCCCCTTCATAAATTTCAAATTCAGGAATACAACTATTCAAAAGAATGATAAAGGCAAGGGCAGTAAAAAATATTATTTTTTTCATATTGTTGACAGATAAATATCCGTGATTTTAAGATACTATGGTAGGTATTAAAACGTCGATTTAAGGAGATCATTGCAAAAATAACCTTTGTTAATATATTTTACTCTAAAAAAACCTAGGTGTTGCGTTTATACGACGGATCTCAGGTAGTTAAAATTGTAGAATGTACCCTTAAAGACAGTAGAATAAGGGAAATTAAACCTACCTTTGTGCACTATTTGATAACTTACAGCATAGATGAATTTACCAAAAATTGACGTGGTTATTCCTGCTTTTAATGAAGAAAACTCTATTAACCGAGTTTTACAGGATATTCCTGCCGATTTGGTAAGGGAAGTCATCGTGTGTAATAATGCAAGTACAGACCAAACAGCCGAGGTCGCTAAGGCCAATGGCGCTACACTGGTACACCAACCTATTCGTGGCTATGGTAATGCTTGCTTAAAAGGGTTAGAACATATCGCCAATAAGGAAGATGCACCAGATATTGTTGTTTTTTTAGATGCGGATTATTCAGACTATCCCGAAGAGATGCACCAATTAGTAGCACCGATTGTGAATGAAGAGATGGATATGGTCATCGGTTCTCGGGCACTAGGAGAAATGGAGGCTGGTTCAATGACGCCTCAACAGGTTTTTGGTAACTGGTTGGCGACGAACCTTATTCGTTTTTTCTATAAATATGAATTTACAGATCTCGGACCTTTCCGAGCGATTAGATATGATCAGTTATTAGCCATCGACATGCAGGATAAAACCTACGGTTGGACGGTGGAAATGCAGGTCAAAGCAGCCAAAATGAAAATGAGATGTATGGAAATTCCAGTTACTTATCGTCAACGGATTGGATTTTCGAAAGTATCAGGAACGGTAAAAGGAACGATCCTAGCCGGACATAAAATTTTGTGGACTATTTTTAAACTACTATAGAAATGATCGTAATCAGTTATATCCTCTTTGCGATTTACTGCATAGCACTGACTTATATCACTTGCTTTTGCTTGTTGCAACTTCACTTATTATACTTTTATAAAAAGCACCATTTTAAGACGGCTAAAAATCCTCCTCCTCCACAAGAGTTACCGGAAGAATTACCCTTTATCACCATTCAGCTTCCAATCTTTAATGAGCAATATGTGGTAGAAAGATTGGTCGATCAGATTGTAAAATTAGACTATCCAAAAGATAAATTTGAAATCCATTTACTGGATGATTCTACGGATGAAACCATAGAGATCAGTCGTAAAAAAGTAGCGGAATATAAAGCCAAAGGATTTAATATAGAATTGATTCACCGAACGGATCGTTCTGGTTATAAAGCGGGAGCACTCAAAGAAGCCATGTCGCGGGCAAAAGGAAATTTTATCGCCATCTTTGATGCTGATTTTTTACCTCGTACTGACTTCCTAAAAGCAACTGTTCCTTATTTTAATAATCCAAAAATTGGATTGGTTCAAACTCGTTGGGAACATATCAATGAAGGTTATTCTGTTTTGACGCGTCTACAAGCGATGCAACTCAATGTTCACTTTACGGTAGAACAACAAGGTCGAAAAGCAGGAAATTGTCTATTACAATTTAATGGTACGGCAGGAGTTTGGAGACGTAGTTGTATTGACGATGCGGGTGGATGGGAAGCAGATACGCTGACCGAAGATCTTGATTTGAGTTACCGTGCACAACTTAAAGGTTGGGATATTTCTTATTTAGAAAAATTTGGTTCTCCAGCAGAATTACCTGCAGAGATGAACGGATTAAAGTCTCAACAATTCCGCTGGATGAAAGGTGGCGCAGAAAATGCACGTAAATTGTTACCAACCATTTGGAAATCTGATATAACTACTCGAAAAAAATTACATGCTACTGGACATTTAATGGGTAGTGGCGTTTTTATCTGTATTTTTATTTCGGCTATTATTAGTGTGCCTCTTGTTTCTGTTTTAAAAATTGTAGGTGTTGACTTACGTTTTATGGGAATCTTTTTAGTAGGATTGCCTGCTATTCTAGCCGTCTATTATGTCGCTAATGTACAAGCTGAATTAGCGAAACAACCCTTCTTAAAAAAATTAGTGAAATTTATTTTTCTGTTTCCGGTTTTCTTGGCTTTGTCCATGGGACTTTCTTTGCATAATACCATTGCGGTTATCCAAGGATATTTAGGGAAGCAATCTCCTTTTGTTCGTACCCCAAAATTTAATATTAAAAATATCAAAGACAGTTTTAAAAAGCAAAAATACTTGGGTCAGAAGATCTCTTGGACTACGCTCTTTGAAGGTTTTCTATCTTTGTACTTTTTAGGAGGAATCTTATGGGGATTACATATTGAGGAAAATACTTTTTTAATTTTTCA
>JALZUU010000699.1 GCA_023300665.1 Saprospiraceae bacterium
GTACGATACATTAAACGCAAATTTTCCATTCGTGATTTACGTAGCGATAGCGACACCATTGGCAAAACATTAAAAAAGTCGTTGTCTGTCGTTGCTTGAAATGGCAAGCTTTGTTCGGTCGTTAATTCTGACCACTGTACACGCGCTCTTGCCATTATTCCCAGCTTCCCAGCTCTATGACGGTAACCAGCACCCGCAGATTGTGTAAAATAATCATTCGAAAAAACATTACTCAAGTCTTCATTAAAAAGATCAAAATCTTCGGTCGCATCTACAAAATCAAAAGTTTCTTTAGTGCTTTCTTCTTGTTTATAACTGGCTCTATAATCCACCGATACTTGACTTTTATCACTAACTGGTTCGGTGTATTGAACATTGGTTCCTATATTCCAAGTATGATTATCGAGGGTAGAAAATTGATTCAACCTAGAGGTGATGGTTTCAAATGAATTATCAGATAACAAAAAGCTTTCTCCGTCTTTTGGTGCCAAACCATTACTGACATTCATCGAAAAAGTCCGTCCTCTTTTTTCGAAACTATGTCGCCATAACAAGGCATTAGTCAAATTAAAAGCCGATAAATCTGCTGCAAAATCACTTTCTGTTTGATCCAAAACATCTGTATCTATCAAGGTCTGACCAAACACATTTTCCGTTCCGTCGTTGCCTTGCCAACTCGCATTAGATCGTAAAATCAGGGAATTATTTTTATTTATTTTATAATTAAACACACCTGCAAATCGGTGGTTCAAATTACTGCTTTCTGTCAAACTCTCCTCTGAATATATTTCAGTCAATCCTGCTTCATCAAAATATTGTTGTAATAAAGTCTGCTCCGTCGTATTATCAGATTGATTAAAAAAGTAACTAGCAGAGACATCTAATTTTTTACCCCATTTATCAGAAAAATTAATTCCGAATGCATTCGCAGCAGTAACTCCACCAGTTTGAGAAACTAAAAAATCACTACTAGACACACCAGATTGTCCACGACCACCGCCTCTTCCACCACGACCACGACCACCACCTCTACCCCCACGACGTCCTCCAGTAGTACCGACTACACCGAGTAAATCTTCCGCAGAAAAATTCTGAATATTGATATTATTTGATAACCCAATTAAAGAGATACGTTGATCACCATTAAAAATATTGATATTACCTCCAGCCTTGTATTTGTTGTCGTAGCCATATCCTCCATAAATTTTTCCAAACTGCCCAGCACGCATATTTGACTTCGTAATAATATTGATGGTTTTAGAGGATTCACCATCATCAAAACCCGTGAATTTTGCCTGATCGCTCTGCTGATCATAAATCTGAATTTTGTCGATAATTTCTGCTGGAATATTTTTTAAAGCCGCTGTCGGATCATTTCCAAAAAAAGGTTTTCCGTCTACCAATACTTGTTTTACATCTTCTCCTTGCGCTTGTACGGTTCCTTGATCTACCACAACCGTAGGCATTTTTTCAATCAACTCTGACGCATCCGCATCCGGCATCGTCTTATAAGAATTTGCATTAAATTGAGTCGTATCGTCTAGCTGAATAACAGGTAATACCTTATCAACTACCTGAATTTCTTCTAATCCAACACCTTTATTTAGTTTAAGAATGCCTAGCTTAACAGAAGCCTCCCGTACCTCAATGGTCCTTGAACTAGATTCGTAACCTATATAAGAAAACGCCAATTCATAATTTCCAAATGCCACATTCTCAAGAAGAAATGTTCCATCAATATTAGAGATAACAGATTGTACATTGACTCCCTCACTTTTTAAAAAAACATGTGCCCCAATAAGTGGCTCTTGGTCTTTTTCATCTATAATGGTCCCAGTAACCATTGCCGTTTGTGCATAACCAAAAAGTCCGATAAATTGCAAAACTAACGCAAGGAGGAGGTGCTTTTTCATAACAAAATTTTTAAGGCATTTTTAAAATAAGACAATCTAAAAACGATATAAAGGTAAGTAGGTTTCTAAGATATTTCAAAAAAAATCAACAAAGCACCCGTTATCATCGAAGAAAAGGGATATTATCTCAATGAAGCTGATCCTATTAAGTGAAGATGTTGCGAATTTTCACCGTCTTCGTCGTATATATTACTCGAAAACACTCCATTTATTAGACAAATCTTAATAGAATAAGTTTTAATACCAGTAAATTTACAAGTCAGGTTAAATAATGAAGCATTACCAAATAATTGGATAGTATTTTGTTCTAATATCAAAATCACATTTTCTTTTAAAGAAACACACAATATGAAAAATAATCACCTTATATTTTTGCTAGTATTCTTTTTGTTTTCGCAGTTCGTTGTTGGGCAAGAAATGCCCTTAGATTTTGAAGATGAACAAGATGTATTTAGTGAATTTAATGGCGGAGTCTTTTCTTTTAATACCGATCCGGAAGATCCTAATAATCAAGTGGGCCGATTTTTCAATACTGGAAATGATCCTTGGGGAGGTTTTACGATTGGGTTAATAAGATCTGTTGATTTAGATTTTCAAAAAACGATTTCATTATCTTTTTATAGTTTTGATTCGAATGCCCATACCCTACTTTTGAAATTAGAAGAAGGAGATAATCCCGATGTAGAAGTCACCCTTAATATACCTGCAGGAAGTGGTTGGACCCATGATCTTAATTTTGATTTTGCGAATGCGGTCTTAAGTGGAAGTAATAACGTTTCCGTTGACGCGAGTGGTACCTATAACCGTTTAACGGTGTTTATCGATGGAGGTGTTTCTAGTTCAGGTACCTATTTGATCGACAATATCGATGATGGATCAGAAGATACTGGTGGAAATCCATTTCAGATTGATGTAACATATAATAATCTAGTTTGGGAAGATAACTTTGATACGCCTGGACCTATCAACTCAGCTAATTGGCATCACCAAACAAAGGTGCTTTTCCCTGGAGTAGGATGGGCAAACGGAGAAGAACAACATTATACAAACAGAATAGAAAATTCTTTTGTCGAAGATGGCTTTTTAAATATCGTGGCAAAAAAAGAAATTTTTCCAGATCAAAATTTAACCAAAAATTATACTTCTGCTCGACTCAATTCCAAGTTTGCTTTCACCTACGGACGAGTAGATGTACGCGCAAAGATTCCCATAGAGTCAGGTACTTGGCCAGCCATCTGGATGCTCGGTAAAAATATCAATGAAAACGGTGGGTTTTGGCAGCCTAGTTTTGGTAATACAGGTTGGCCGGATTGTGGAGAGATCGACATTATGGAACATGGAATATTTTCAAGTCAAAATATCAACTATATTGGCAGCGCCCTGCATAGCCCTTGCTGTTTTGGGGGTGAACCTAATGGCGGTGGAATTATCGCCAACGACCTCGCCAATGCATTTCATGTCTACTCCGTCAACTGGTCTCCAGATCAAATCACCTTTTTATTAGATGGTGTTGGTTTTTATACCTATCGACCAGCAATAAAAAATCTCAGCACTTGGCCATTTTTTGAAGATCAATATATTCTACTCAATATCGCCATTGGTGGTTTTGCAGGAGCGACAGATCCAGGCTTTACCGAAAGTCCAATGATCATAGATTATGTTCGCGTTTTTCAAGAAGACGTAGTAAGTGTTGAAGATAGACCCAACCTAGATAACTCAGTAGCAGTGTATCCAAATCCAGCCAGCGATCAACTTACTATTGATTCAGAAGTAGCTCCTACCCGTGTCGTTCTGTATGATGTTTATGGTAAAAAAATACTTCAACAAACCGCTAATACCAACAACCTAGACATTCACCATCTAACGCCCGGTATTTACTTAATGGAGTTGTATTTTGGAAATGAAAAACTGGTAAAAAAGGTGGTGGTTGATTAAGAAAAAAAACTTCTCCACTTTTTACGAAATACTGCGACCGCTCTGCACTCATTTTGGCTCTTGAAGTTATGATCTCAAGACTATGTTCCGGACTTGATTCAGAAGCAGTCAAAGTAGTTAGCGTTAAACGACTGATCCCAGAGGGATCACAGTATGTTAGCCGAGATTCGAGGCCCGCATTTGATCGATCCCGGCGGGATCGCAGTATTTTTTGATGAGAGGGTTAGAAAATAAATGTATCAAGCTTGATAAAATTTCAAAATAATTAATCATAAAGGTCTATTCATTTTTTTCAGTAATTGAACACCCTAACCTATAGCCAGTCTATTTAACATTTTATTAAAAACAATTATAATCAGTTTAGACAATTTTTTATTACTTTTATTGATCTAAAATAAAAAGCATGAAAAATTTACTACTCCTCCTGACCTTCCTTGTTCCGACTATTTTGTTTAGTCAAACCATAAAATCTACTAATAAAATTTATTTACATGAAAACATGTATCAATCGAATAGGAATATCATTCCGTCAAAGCCTTTGTTCAAGCGGAAAGAAAGCGAGCTTCACTATAAGAATTAATTCGACTTACAGAAGTTCACTGTGACCTCAAATATTGAAGTGGCTTAAAAATTTTATGCATCTTATTGCACAATCGTAACATCTCCCGAATATCTCAAAACCTGTCCATCAACAAATCGAACCTTAGCCGTATAAAGGTAAACACCTAACCGCAAAGGGTCTCCTTTAAAAGTTCCATTCCATCCATTGACGGAAAGATTTGGAAGGAAGTTTTTATTTTCAAAAATAAGCGCACCCCAACGATTAAAAATCTGAAGCTCTTCGACCACTTCCACATTGGGAAGACCTGCAAAAACCGTAAAGAAATCATTATTTCCATCACCATTGGGAGAAAAAGCATTTGGCAGATAGACTTTTCTAACATCAATTACTTCTATAAAAATAGAATCCGAAACCGTACATCCTTCACTAACAACTAACTCAATCATCACTTGTTGACTGACCGTCGGAATAAAATCTATTGCATCACAATCTGCAAAATCAAGACAGTCGACTGGCGGATTAATTTGCCATCTAAAATCAATTGGCGTAAAATTATAAAAAGGTGATACTTGAACCGATTCTCCTAATTCCACTACTTCATCTTCACCCAATTCGAGGATGGCATCTTCTGGTTGTTCAACAAACGCCATCCTTTCCGCAGTACATCCAAGTGAATCTCTTATAGTTATCGTATAGGTTATTCCGCCTGCTAAATTCTGAAAAAAAGTGGTCGTTCCAACTTCTGTTCCATTAAAACTATAAGTATAAGGCGGAGTTCCTCCACTTTGATTTTCGACAGAAATACTGCCATCGGCACTATTTGCACAAGGCACCGTAACGATCAAATCAGCCATTATTTCATCCGGATTTTCAATAAAAACAGAGCGCTCTATCGAGCAACCAAGCGCATCCTCAATAATAAATGTATAGCTTTGCGCACCTCCTAGCTCAGGAAAAAAAGTCGTTTCGCCAACTCCTATTCCACCAAAAATAATATTATAAGGTGGGGTTCCTCCACTTAGATTTTCGATTGTAATGCTGCCATCAA
>JALZUU010000700.1 GCA_023300665.1 Saprospiraceae bacterium
CATATTTCGATTATCGTATTTTCCTTAATGATTGGAGGAATGGTCGCTATTATTTCTAGAAATGGAGGAATGGCAGGCGTCGTAAAATCTTTATCTCGTTATGCGAAAGATGCCAAGAGCACCCAATTCATTACTTGGTTATTAGGGGTCGCGATATTTTTTGATGACTACGCCAATACCCTGATCGTTGGTAATACCATGCGTTCGGTAACCGATAAATTTAAAATCTCTAGAGAGAAATTAGCATACATCGTTGATAGTACAGCAGCACCCGTTTCAGCCGTGGCTTTTATTACCACTTGGATTGGTGCCGAGCTAAGTTATATTGCAGATGCTACCGCTACCTTACAAGGCTTTGATGCAGGGATGACTCCTTATGCATTATTCGTCAGTTCTTTACGATATTCTTTTTATCCGATTTTGACCTTGATTTTTATTTTAATTCTAATTTTTACACGCCGTGACTATGGTGCTATGTGGAAAGCCGAACATCGTGCGCGTACCACCGGACAAGTAAGCAGCGCTCGTAATGACGATGAGGACGAACCAGACATGGAAGATTTATCTCCCGTAAAAGGCGCTCCACTAAAATGGTATAACGCAGCTATTCCAGTATTTGTAGTTATTCTATTAACTATTTTCGGATTGATTGATACTGGGATCGGTTCTGTCTATGGAGAGTTAGTAGGAAAAGGTATTACACCAGCCTCTGAAGGTTGGGGAGATGTCTGGCCGTTGATGTATCACTTGAGTGGAGAAGATGCTTCGTTTTTTATGCGCGTCGGAAAATTAATTGGGAGTTCCGATTCTTATGTGGCTTTACTTTGGGCTTCCTTTGGTGGTCTCTTAGTTTCTATTTTGATGACGGTAGGACAAAAAATTATGAAGCTGATTGATACGATGCATAATATGACCATCGGATTTAAAACAATGCTTCCAGCACTTATCATTCTAACTTTAGCTTGGTCACTAGCCATCACGACGGAAGAATTACATACGGCTACTTATATCACCAATTTATTACAAGATAGTTTGAGCCCTTATTTAATGCCTCCGATCATTTTTATTTTAGCAGCATTTATTGCTTTTTCTACTGGATCGAGTTGGAGTACGATGGCGATTTTATATCCGATTGCCATTCCAACCACTTGGGCGATTTGTCAGACGCAAGGGATCGCTCCAGACCTCAGTATGGAAATCTTATTAAATGTAATCGCCACGGTCTTAGCGGCATCTGTGGTGGGTGATCATTGTTCGCCTATTTCGGATACCACTATTTTAAGTTCTTTGGCCAGTGATTGTAATCATATTGACCACGTACGCACCCAACTCCCTTACGCTTTGACCGTTGGTACGACTAGTTTAATCGCAGGCACTCTCGCCACTTATCTAGGAGGAGGTATTTTGATTTGTTTAATACTCATCATCGTAAGCGTTCTTATTCTTTATGGAATCGTTCGGAAATTTGGAAAGATAAGCGAATGACCCAGTTACCCATCCTTCAAGAAATTAGGGCTTGTACCCATTGCGAAGATGCACTTCCAATGGGTGCAAATCCGGTCTTAGATGCGGTTGCGGAATCGCGGATTACCTTGATCGGTCAAGCACCAGGACGGATTGTGCATGAGAGTGGTGTTCCTTGGAATGATCAGAGTGGTCGTCGATTGCGAGCCTGGTTGAATGTAACAGATCCTCAGTTTTATGATCCAAAAAACTTTGGAATTATACCGATGAGTTTTTGTTATCCAGGCAAAGGTAAAACAGGTGATTTACCTCCTCGAAAAGAATGTGCGCCGATGTGGCATGGACCGTTATTCGAAGTTTTACCAAACATCAAGCTTTTCTTATTAGTAGGTAATTACGCACAAAAATATTATTTGGGTAAAAATAGAAAAAGAAATCTGACCGAGACCGTTCGTAATTTTGAGGAGTACCTTCCTAAATTTTTTCCACTCCCCCATCCTTCTCCATTAAATGGTCGCTGGCTACGGAAGAATCCTTGGTATGAAGAGGAGGTGGTGCCTGTTTTACAAGAGCATATTAAGAAGGTGTTGTCGAAAACTTAGGTTGATAATTTTATTTTAAACCCTGATTCACTTTCCCAATTCGATTCCCTGTAATTCCCTATCTTTGTGGAATGAAAAATTTAATTGTTTTTATCGGTTTTATATGGGTTTTCTTTTCTAGCTGTGGAGAACCAAAACCGACTGCTCTACGATTAGCTGTAGCCTCTAATCTTCAATATGTTATTAATCCACTTGTCGATTCTTTTAAAAAGACGAATCAAGGTGAAGTGGAAGTAATCATGGGATCCTCTGGAAAA
Organism: Saprospiraceae bacterium; assembly: GCA_023300665.1. Taxonomy (GTDB): domain Bacteria; phylum Bacteroidota; class Bacteroidia; order Chitinophagales; family Saprospiraceae; genus JALZUU01. The sequence continues at coordinate 2,324 of JALZUU010000700.1, forward strand.
CTAACTGCTCAGATTATAAATTCGGCTCCATTTGATATTTTTATTTCTGCCGATCAAAAATATCCGAAAGAATTAGCACAAAAAAAATTGACCTTAACCGCTCCTGAAACCTATGCACGAGGAGAACTCGTTTTATGGTCGTTGGCGACCAATGATAAATTAGACTTAAACATTCTGGACCTTAGTAAAATCGAACATTTTGCGATCCCGAATCCAGCAATTGCTCCCTACGGAAAGGCCGCAGTAGAAGCCCTTAAATTTTATGGTTGGTATGATCAACTAGCAGACAAACTCGTCATGGGCGAAAATATTTCACAAACCAATCAATTTATTATCAATAAAAATGCGCAATTGGGTATGACTGCACTATCGTCAGTTGTAAGCGATCCGATGAAAGAACAGGGAATATGGACCACCTTAAATCCGGATTCTTTTGCCCCGATGCAACAAGATATCGTGATTCTCAATAAAGTAAAAGAACGAGGTATGGAAGCAAAAGCAAATAGTTTTGTCGATTTTTTAAAAACAGAAAAAGCACAAAATATTTTGCGAAAACATGGTTATAAAATTCCAGAAAAGAAATAAATGAATTATGCTCCGATCATTTTAAGTTTTCAACTGGCGTTGGTAACGACCTTTTGTTTATTGCTTATTGGAATTCCATTGGCTTACTGGCTATCAGAAACGCGTAGTCAAATAAAACCATTTTTTGAAGCGGCCATTAGTTTGCCACTCGTATTGCCACCTACGGTCATTGGCTTTTATTTGCTATTGGCCTTTAGTCCAGATAGTACGATAGGAGATTTTCTAAAAACATATTTAGGCTTAGATCTTATCTTTAGTTTTACAGGATTAATTATTGGTTCCATTATTTATAGTCTACCATTTATGGTGCATCCTATTCAGGCAGGGCTTAGTAATTTACCTAATAATTTAGCGGAGGCATCTTATGTTTTAGGGAAGTCTCGATGGACTACCCTAAAAAATGTTTTACTTCCCAATATAAAACCTGCTTTATTTACAGGCATTGTACTAAGTTTTGCACATACCCTCGGAGAATTTGGGGTTGTGCTGATGATTGGAGGTAATATTCCCGGACAAACCAGGGTAGCTTCCATCGCTATTTATGATCAAGTAGAAGCCATGAATTATGCAGCCGCTCATCATTACGCACTTGTTTTGCTAGGACTTTCTTTCGTTATCCTCTTACTAGTTTATGTGGTAAACGGTCATTATTTTAAAAATATCGGTCGTGCTGGAATTTAAAATAACCAAACAATTTGGAAAAGGAAAACGTCGTTTTTTACTAGACGTAAAAGCAGCATTACCAATGGGCAAAATCATTGGTGTTTTTGGTCCTTCGGGTGCAGGCAAGAGTAGTTTATTGCGTTTATTATCTGGGTTAGAAAAAGCGGATAATGGTTTTATTAAAATAAATAATGAGGTTTGGCTCGATACGAATAAAAAGACTTTTCTAAAGCCTCAACAACGAGCAACCGGCTATTTGTTTCAGTCTTATTCTCTATTTCCGAATATGACGGTGATGGAAAATGTAAGCTTTGCTGCTGAAAAAGAGACCCCATTCGCGAAGCTAGAAGAACTACTGGTGGCCACCCAACTGATTGAAAAAAAAGACCAATATCCAAATAGTCTTTCGGGAGGAGAACAACAACGCGTAGCACTCGCCCGCGCATTGATTCGACGTCCATCTTTACTCTTACTCGATGAACCGCTTGCAGCCCTAGATGAGACGATTCGAACTTCTTTACAATCTTATATCTTAGCACTTCATAAACGTTTCCAACCGACGACTTTACTCGTCAGTCATGACCGAGAAGAATTGGCAAAACTTTGTAACTTGGTCATAGAAATGGATAAAGGAAAAATCATCCAAACTATTACACCTGATCGCTTATTTGGAGATGCACAAACCATTGATTTGACTAGTGGCGATTATCGAGTACTGACATTGATGCGTCGTGAGGATCAACTAATTGTAGAGATTGTTACCGGAAAACAAAAAATAAAATTAGCCTTAGATAGTGCTTCTTGGCCTGAGCTAAAAAGTGGAGATAATATCCAGTTGACAAGCACTAATTTTAATCTATTATCTACAAAAAATAATTCTTGAAAACACCGCAAAAAATATTGGTACGGCTCCCCAACTGGTTAGGAGACATGGTTATGTCTTATCCATTTTTGGATAGTTTGCGACGAACATATCCGGAAGCGAAGATCACCATCATTGCTAAAAAAGGATTAGAATCCCTGGTTCCTTATTTAGGTGATTTTGAAGAAGTAGTTCCTTTTTCAAAGAAGGAATTTCCGGGATTAAAAGGTGTTTATCGATTTGGAAAAAATTTAAAAAAAGCGAATAATTACGATCTATTTATTTGCTTACCAGATTCTTTTTCTTCAGCCGTGATGGGTTATGCTAGTGGTGCTCGTCATCGAGTAGGTTATCGAAAAGAATTACGTCAATGGATGTTGACCCACGCAATTAATTTTCCAGCAGCAGAAACACATCGGCTGGAAGTTTATCGAAATTTATTAATGCATTATCATCCAAATGCTCCGATTAAACCAGTAGATTTTTTAAAAATAAAAACACCCGAAAAAGTATTTCCACTTCCAGCGGGTAAGAATTTGGTATTTAATGTAAATTCAAATGCAGACTCTCGTCGACTACCAGTTTTTAAAGCCATAGAATTTATTAATCACTGGATAGAAACGACCGATTATAATTTAATTTTACCTGGCCACCATAGTGAATTTGAGTATGTAGAAAATATTGCAAAGCTTGCAGCTCATCCAGATCGAATTTTCAATCTGGCAGGTAAGACGACGATTCCTGAATTGATGGCGGTATTACAACAAGCGGATCGAATGGTAACGACGGATACGGGAATTGCTCATTTAGGAAATGCCATGGGAACAGAAACCGTCATGTTATTAGGAGCAGCGGACGAACGAGTGACAGCACCTATTTTTTCAGAAAACTTGCGAATGCCACGAGTACCAAACCTAGCTTGTGCACCTTGTGTACGGAACACCTGTAAGGTAGGCGGCGTACCTTGTTTGACAGGTTTAGATGGCAAAGAATTGATAAAATCTACCTTGAAATAAAGGATAAGGTGTAAGATAAGGAGCATTAAATAATTTAATTGATCGTTCTAAAGGCTCGGCAATTAAAGAATTCAACACTCACTCGTATCTTAGAATAACCTTTATCTAATTGCACAACTACGTTTCATTTGGTTCTTCTAATGAGTGACTATCTAAATTATTTAGATAATTACTCGTAACTATGCTATAAAGATATATTATAATTTTTAGCAATAAAATAGCGATAAAGGGTGATAGGTGGTGACAGACAAGGCATAAGTGGTAATTAATAAGGCATAAATGGTAATCAAAGCGTAATTTCTAGTTCTATCCTTTTCATTAACATTGTTTCCAAACCTTATTTCCAAGATTTATCTGACCAATTCTTTTTCCAGTTGTTCGAGTGATTTTCCTTTTGTTTCAGGTAAAATTTTGAGCATGATAAAAAATCCAAATAAAGCCACTAAGCCAAAGATGAGAAAGCTCATGGAGTTTCCGAGATTAGATAACTCCCAAGGGAAAATTTGTTGCACGATCCAACTAGAGAAAGAATTAACGAATCCAATAAAACCGATCGCTAATCCTCGATATTTTGTCGGATACATTTCTGAAAGCATCACCCACATAACCGGTCCTAAAGAGAAAGCAAAACAAGCAATAAAGCCCAATATTCCGATAAGAATGAGCGGAGCATTTACGTTGGCAGCGGCCTCCATGATCGCACCTTCTTGTTTTAGGTAGAGTTGATTTCCTAAAGCAGTTTTCATGGTGTTTTTAAAATCAACATCATTCGTGTATGTTTTATCGACTATATTGTTCAAGTCAACTTCTTTCAGTGCTTCTAAAGCAACGATATCAGATGAATTCAATTGATACGTAGCTTGATTAAATCCATAAGCACATAATAAAAGACTCGCAGCAATCCCTGCCATTCCAACCAATAACAAAGGTCTTCGCCCTACTTTATCAATTAGATACATTGCTATTAAAGTAAAAACAACCGAAGTACCACTCAGTAGGACCCCCGAAGTAAATGCAGCATTTGTACCGATACCTGTTTGTTTAAAAATAGAATTTGCATAAAAATAAACCGCGTTGATCCCTGTAACTTGTTGTAAGATTCCAATAGTTAAACCAACCAATAAAATAAATCGTAAAGCAGGTTTAAATAATTCTCCTATTTCAACTTTATCTTTATTTTTCTCTTCTTTCAGGCTACTCATAATCGTTGCACTTTCTCTTTCTGCGACTTCTGTACCATATAATTTTGCTAGAACTGCTTTTCCTTCCTCATTTCTATTTTTAGAAAATAACCATCTTGGACTTTTAGGAACCATAAAGAGTAATAGAAAATAAGCAATAGCAGGAAAAAATTCAGCACCAAGCATCCAACGCCAGATATTGTTTTCTGTTAAAAAGCTACTTCCAGATTTAAAAAAATCATTAAAATAATAATTGCTTAAAAAAGCTGCAAAGAAACCTAAAACGATATTAAGTTGTTGAATAGAAACTAATTTTCCTCTATTCGCAGGAGTAGAAATTTCTGCAATATAAGTAGGTGCTAAAATTAAGGCTGCGCCAAAAGCAACACCACCAAGCATTCTAGCAATATACAGCATCTCATATGAGCTGGCATAAGCAGACATTATAGCAGAAAGTGCATAGCCAAATCCAACAAATAAGAGAATTACTTTACGTCCAATTTTATCACTCAATCGCCCCGCAATCAACATCGCAAACATCGCTACAAACGTAGGAGAACTCACCACCCATCCTGATTGTCCATCACTTAAATTAAATTCAGGGCTAGCATATTCCATGACACCAGAAATAATTCCAGCATCAAACCCAAATAAAAATCCCCCTAAGGAGACAATGGTAGAAATAAAAATAATGTAAGCTAGACTAGAAGATTTTTTAGTAGTCTTTGTCATAGTTAGTCGATTGATTTAGCCAAGCTACTGATTGTAGTGGATAGATTAAAATTCTTGCATTTTACTAAAGTAATTTTAAAGTAGCGGGAGTAAGATAGGAATTTTATTGATTTTCCAAGAAGTATTCTAAAATTATAAAGAGATGTTGTAGGTATGTTGTAGAGATGTTGTATAAAAATTCCCAAATTGCAGACAAATTGATAAAATCTGCAATTTAGGATGAGGTTCAACAATATTTAGTACCTTCCATTATTGGTGATTTTTTCCTACTTTGTTGTAGAAATATTATTGCATCACCTTGATTATGATTTTAATAAAAGAAGCTGTTTAAAAACAAATATAAATTAGAGTGTGTGACAAATTAAGGGGAGGTAGTATATTTTTTTGCTAGTTGGCCTGTTAGCTATTGGCTGGTTGGCTTCCCTCAAACGTAAAAATACGTTAGAAGTGCGCCAACTGGCCAACCAGCAAA
>JALZUU010000701.1 GCA_023300665.1 Saprospiraceae bacterium
TTTAGATGTTAACGATGTTACCACACCAGGTAATTGCCCAAATAATTTTACCATCACCAGAACTTGGACTGCGACCGATGAATGTGGGAATACTTCTACTGCTTCTCAAACTATCAACGTTGAAGATACTACCGATCCAGTGATCGCAGGAGTACCTGCTGATCAAACAGTTGAATGTGATAATATTCCAACCGCTGTCCCAACTGCTGTTTCTGCTACTGATAATTGTAGTGCTAGTGCAGATATAACTTTAGATGTTAACGATGTTACCACACCAGGTAACTGCCCGAATAATTTTACCATCACCAGAACTTGGACCGCTACTGATGAATGTGGGAATACTTCTACTGCTTCTCAAACCATCAACGTTGAAGATACGACGGACCCAATTTTTGGAAACATCCCACCAGATATAAATGCAGAATGTGGAGCAATCCCGCCTGCAATTGATCCAACTGCGACCGATAATTGTAGTGGAGTTGTGGTAATTACATTAGAGGAAAATACTCAACCAGGAGTTTGTGGTAATGTATCAGATATAATAAGAATCTGGACCGCGACTGATGAATGTGGGAACACTTCTACCGTACAACAAATCATATCTGTTTTAGATAGTAATCCACCTGTATTTACAAATACGCCTTTAGATCAAACATTAGATTGTTCAGATAATATACCTACAGAAAATGTTTCTGCTACAGACAACTGTGACACTGATGTTGAAATAATACTCAACGAAGTTACGCAACCAGGTATTTGTTCTGGAAATTATCAAATAATAAGAACTTGGACTGCTACTGATCATTGCGGTAATACTTCTACTATAGCTCAAACTATAACTGTTGAAGATACTACTAATCCAGTATTTTCAGGAGTACCGCCAGATATTAGTGTTTCATGTGATAATATTCCAGCACCTGCTAACCCTGCTGCTACGGATGATTGTAGTACTAATGTAATAATTAGCTATAATGAACAACGTACTGAACTAGGATGTCCTGGTAATTATATATTAAACAGAATCTGGACAGCAGATGATGGGTGTGGAAATCAAACTGTCGCTACTCAAACTATTTCAGTGGAAGACAATACTCCACCTATGCTTTTACAAGTCCCTAATGATATAACCATTAGTTGTAATGAAACAGCAAATCTATCTACTCCTATTGCAACAGATAATTGTGATCCAAATGTATTTATTGATTTTGACGAAATAATTATTCCTGGAGGCTGTGAAAATAGTTTTACTATCAGAAGAAGGTGGACAGCGATGGATCATTGTGGAAATGAAAGTACTGCTACCCAAACAATAACGGTAGTAGATGATATCGCACCAGAATTAATCAGTGTACCTGCAGATATTGAAATTAGTTGTGATGCAGTAGCAACAATTCCACCATCTTCGACTATCAATGCTACAGATAATTGCGATGATAATCCAACAGTAGTGTTTAATGAAAATATTGTAGATGGAAGTTGTGAAGGTAGTTATACAATTCTTCGTAGTTGGACAGCTACTGATGAATGTGGAAATATTAATACTTCTACTCAAACTATTTCTGTTGTTGACCAAATCAGTCCTGAAATTGCAGAAGCACCAATGGACATAACGGTCGAATGTGATAACATACCTAATGCTAACTTATTAACAGCTACCGATAATTGTAGTTCTGATGTTACCGTAACTGTTTCAGATGATAATCAAGTTGGTATTTGTCAAGATTCTTATACATTGATCAGAACTTGGACCGCAACGGATGCATGTGGTAATACGGCAACTACTGCTCAGGTTATCACAGTTGAAGACACCACTTCTCCAAACTTAACAGGAATCCCTGCTAATACCACAATAGATGGTAATAGTGGCGCGAATGCCCCTCCTCCACCAAACAATATAAATGCAACCGACAACTGTGATACGGATGTAGACATAATTTTCAATGAAGATACTCAACAAAGTGGCTGTGGAACTACTATTACTAGAACTTGGACTGCAACGGATAATTGTGGTAATACTGATCAAGAAACTCAAGTTATCACAATATCTGGAGAATTCGACATCAGTATCACACCTTCCTTACCAACTATTTGCGAATCAGAAGATATTTCTTTTGAGGTCACCGCTGGAGAAACTATAGCAAGTTATCAATGGTCTGCTAGTCAAGGAAGTTTTGATGATCTAAGTTCAGCAAATCCAACTTATATAAGTAACGGTGCTGGAAATGTTACGATAAATGTTATTGTAACTACAGCTTCTGGATGTATAGGGGTAGCAAGCACTAATATAATTATAAATGAAAACCCTACTGTTCAAGCTGTAGCTAATAGTCCTATTTGTGAAGGAGAAAACATTACATTATTTGCCAGTGGTGGCGTTGACTATCAATGGTCTGGACCTCAAGGAATGCTACCAAGCATTCAGAATCCAGTAATACAAAATGCAAGTCTAGATCAATCTGGAGATTATTCTGTTACAGTTACAAATAACCAAGGATGTACCACTATTAAAACAGTAAATGTCCAAGTTGCTGATAAAATTGGTGCAGATTTTTCTGCCATTCATGCAGATTGTGAAAATCCAGGTAGCATCGTTATAGGTGTAGTTGGAGGTATTGGAAATTATACTTTTAATTGGAATCCATATCCAATAAATGGAGTCATTCCTCAACCACAAAATAGATTTGACTTAATCCCTGGTGTATACAGTGTTACTATTCAAGATGAAGGAGGATGTATTACTGTTATTAATAACATTCTAGTACAAGATCAATGTAATAACGGAGAATGTCCCGTAAGTGCTGGATCGCTTACCATAGAAGAAGAAAATATTTGTATTGATAATAACACCTCAATTTCTGCAATACCTGATAGTAACAGTATTGTAGGTCCTGGTTTTGAAGTATTATATTTCTTAACAGAAGAAAACGGAAATAATTTTACAATCATTGACACTTCTTCTACTCCTAATTTTGATTGGACAGCATCTGGTACTTTTACTATTCATACATTGGTTTACGAACCATCTACTTTAGATTTGAGTATTATTAATTTTGGAACTACTTCTATTTTTGAGATAAATACTTTACTTCAGCAAGGTGGTGGTGGTATTTGTGGCGCATTAGATCTCTCTGGTGCTAGTGTAGAAATTATTTCAATAGAAATAGAAGTTACTTCTAACACACCAGAAAACTGTAATACTTCTAATGGACAAGTAGAACTCTCTCCTAGTAATTATTCTTATCTATGGAGTGATAATGAAACAGGTGCTATTCGCAATGATCTTAATTCAGGTACTTACCAAATTACCGCAACTGATAATAATGGTTGTACTACTATTCTAGATCTAGTAGTTCAAGATACCTGTATCTGTATACCTCCTTCCTTGTCTTCCATTAACATAATTGAATCTAGCTGTAGTTTTGAAAATGGTAGCGGAGAAATAATCGTTGAAGGAAATCCTTTAGACTATACCTACGAATGGTCTACAAGTGCTGGTACACCTAATAGTATCGGTAACAAAAGAACAAATTTACAAGCTGGGATTTACATGGTAACCATTGGATTCCCTGCAGTTCCAGATTGCGAAACAATTGAGACTTTTTCTATTGGAAATATCGATGGACCTAAAGTAGATTCTATCGTCATAACACCTGCTACCTGTAGTGCAGCTGATGGTTCCGCTACCCTATTTCCTGACATCTATGATTATATTTGGGTCACCAATGATGGAGCGACAACTAATAGCAGAAATGATCTTAAGCCTGGCAAACATAGCATCGTGGTTATCAATCCACTTGCACCACAATGCCCTGACATCATTACTATTGAGATAGATTCGATTAATACGATGCTCCTTACTGCAGAAGTTATTTCTGAACCACAATGTGGAATAGCCAATGGAGAAGTGACCATAAATGTTACGAACAGCAACGCAAGTAATTTTAATTTTATTTGGAGTGATGATCAAAGCATTAATCAGTCAAATCGTACAGGACTTGAACAAGGTGATTACTCCGTAACCGTGGTAGATCAAAGTACAACTAGTTGCGAAACTATCATAGATTTCACCCTACACGAACAAGCAGTTGGAGCAATTCTAACAATAGATCCAATCGTTGAAATTACTTGTAATGGAGATCGAGGAGAATTAATTTATGACCTAATTTTTGATAATAATTTCGCACAACCTGCGATTATTAATATCACCAATGATCAAAACGCTCCTTTTGCCGAAGACAATCTAATCGCTGGAAATTACACGATTGAAGTAAATGATGCCAATGGTTGTCGTGGTGCCGTTCAAGAATTTACCGTAATAGAATCAGATGAATTAATTGTCACGAGTGATATTACTGACATTGAATGTGCAACACCTGGACAAATTGACCTAACGGTTAACGGGGGATGTGGAACCTACACCTACAACTGGGCGCATCTTCCAGGAAACAATGATCCTCAAAATATCACCACCAATAGCGAAGGAATATTCATCGTTACCGTAACCGATTGTGCAGGTTGTGAAAAAGTATTATTTGGACAATTTGTTCCTGATAATTGTGATTCTAATAATAATTGTCCTTCTGAGCCAAACATCAATAATATTGTTATTCAAGAAGCAGCTTGTGGACAAAGTAACGGTTCCATTACACTTGAAATGATAGGAGGTGCTCCAACAGATTTTATCTTTACTTGGGAACCAAATATTAGCACAAGCAATAATGCTACTAACCTTAACTCAGGAATTTATAATGTAACTGTTCAACATGCAAGTAACCCTTCTTGTCCAGCTACGACTCAAACGATAGAGGTTAATAATCTTGATGGACCAGAAGCCGTAGTTGTATTCAGTGCTCCTGCTGGCTGTACGAGTCCTGATGGATCAATCGCATTATCACCTACTATTTATGAATACTTATGGGAAGACGGAATAACAGATTTTAATCGTAATGATCTCCTTGCAGGACCACATTCGATTACCATTACTGATCCTAATACAGGCTGTACCAACACTTTAATTGTAACGATAGAAGAAGAGAATGATTTAGTAGCCGACGTAACAATTATCAACGAACCTAATTGTGGTGAATTGGATGGTAGTGCAACGATCAATGTTGCAGGTGGTAGTGGATTTTATGATTACTTTGGTTGGGGTACTAGTGCCTCTCGAAATGATTTAGAAGCTGGTGTAATGTATATGATTACAGTAGTAGATAGATTGACTGGATGTGAAGTAGAAACTGACTTAATATTACAAGATAATGTTGCTAGTGCAACAGTAACTGTCGATCCACAAATCATGGTTTCTTGTCCAGGAGCATCTGATGGAACAGTTGTTTTCACACTTGACCTAGAACCTGGATTCGTAGGACCAGAAGAAGTTAGCATTGTACAAAACAATAATAATTTCACCAATGGAACACTTACCTCTGGAAACTACTGCATTGAAGTACGAGATGCTAATGGTTGTCTGGCTGGGAATGGTTGTTTCGAAATGATAGAACCAGAATCGATCAATGCATCGTTCTCTGTTATTAATGAAGATTGTGATAATAATGGCAATCAAATATTAGGTAGTATAAGCCTAGAAGTAACGGGTGGCACAGGTGATTATAATTTCAACTGGAGCCATTTAGTAACTGGAAATGATCCGCAAAATGTCGATAATTTATCAAACGGAAATTACGCAGTAACCATTACGGATGAAAATGGTTGTAGCAGCATTATTGATAATATGGTTGTCGCAAATGATTGTATTCCTTGTGAAGCACCTATTATTTCAGGAACTTCTACGACTGATGCAACTTGTGGTAACAGCAACGGTTCCGTCGTTATTCAATTAGAAAACAATTCTTCACTTTATAATTATCAATGGTCTCCTAATATTCCCAACAATGGAAATACAGCCGATAATCTAAGTGCAGGATCATACGATATTACTATTTCTGAACCAGATTGTAATGAAGAAACAATTATTAATTTCATTATCACCAATACAGATGGTCCAGTAGCAAGCGTAATTACAACGACTCCTGCAAATTGTAATGCCAGTGATGGATCTGCCATTCTAGGACCTAACAATTATGTTTATGATTGGGGAACTACCTTCGGCATAGGAGCAACACAGACCAACTTACCAACAGGTAGTTATATCGTTACAGTTACTGAGCCTGGTAATATCTGCACAAATACGATTGAAGTAATTATTGGACAAGAGAGTACATTAGCTGCAGATTATCAAATATTAGCTCAACCTAATTGTGGACAAGCAGACGGTCAGGTAAACATCAATGCTACCAACGGTAGTAATCCAATGACCTATAACTGGAGCAATGGTGCCACAGGGCCTATTCAAAATAACTTACCTTCTGGTAATTATTCTGTCACGGTGACCGACCAAGCGGGTTGTATGAGTGAAGTTGATTTTGTCCTTACAGATAATATCCCAGCAGCCGTCATTACAATTAATAGTATTACAAATATTTCTTGTGCTGGCAATAACGATGGTCAAGTCGATTATGACGTTGATTATGACAATGCTTTTGCACAACCTGGTAATACTGAAATTATTAGAAATGGCGTACCTGAAACAAATGCTCAACTAAGCGCCGGAGATTACTGTATTATCATTACCGATAATAATGGCTGTCTAGCTGGTGAAAAATGTTTTACGATCACCAGCCCAACCGCAATCAACGCTACGGTTAACACCACCGATGGAGATTGTACCATCGAAGGTAGCATTGATTTAATAGTAGAGGGTGGTACTGGCACCTACACCTATAACTGGTCAGGAGTTGGTATTTCTAATGGCATAGAAGATCAGACTAATTTAGCAGAAGGATTTTATAACGTAACTATTACCGACGATAATAATTGTGATATTATTATTGAAGACATTTTAATAGAAAATACTTGTATTACTTGTGAAGATCCAGTTATTAGTGGTATTCAAATTCAAGAAGCAACTTGCGGAGAAGCCAATGGTAATATTCAATTAACCTTATCTGGAAACTTAAATGAGTATTCATTTAGTTGGTCAAATGATCCAACTAATAATACTCCGACAAATACAGGTTTATCATCAGATTCCTATACTGTAACCATTACAAATACCGTTTGTCCTGCTACTTTAATTGAAACTTTTCTTGTTCCAAATATTGACGGACCAGAAGCGACTATCGAAACCATCGTCGCAACTTCTTGTAATACCGCTACCAACGGAAGTGCTACCTTAATTCCTGCTAATTATATTTACAATTGGTCGGAAGGAACCGCAAACGGAAATACTCAAACAGGTTTAACCGCAGGATCGTATCAGGTAACGATTATTGACCCAACGAATGGTTGTGACAATGTTATCCTTGTAGATATTCCTGAAAATAATACATTATTAGTTGATATTATTGTAACCAATCAACCTGGCTGTGACCAAGCAAACGGTGCCATTGAAATTCAGGTAACTGGTGGTAGTGGCAGCTATAGTTACTCTACTGGTCAAGCAATCAGAACAGATTTAGCTAGTGGAACTTATACACCTATCGTAACAGACCTCATAAGTGGTTGTACGGCAGAAGCTACAGTTGTTTTGACAGATGATGTATCAGGCGCAACCGTAACAATTGATCCAGAATTTAGCATATCCTGTATAGGTGCAAATGATGGTAATGCAATTTTTACTATTACCAAAGATGCTGGATTTATTGAACCAGAACGTATCGAAATTGAACGAACAAGCGATCAAGTAGTTTTCCAAAATGGAAACTTAATGCCTGGTAGTTATTGTGTAAATATTTATGATGGCAATGACTGTTTAGCAAGTACTGAATGTTTTGAAATAATAAGTCCAACACCTTTAGCGGTAAGCAACACATTAACTAATGTTGACTGTGGACAATCAGGAAATATCAACCTTACCGTCAATGGTGGAACTGCACCATACAGTTATAGTTGGTCTAATACTAATGCTACTTCAAATAGTGTAAATGTAGGTGTTGGAAACTACACAGTAACCATCACCGATGCAAACAATTGTACTTTAATATTATCTGATCTCATTATTACAGATGAATGTATTCCTTGTAATGAACCTCAAATTGTCGATGAAGTTATTATCGATGCGAACTGTGGAGAAAACAATGGTAGTATTGCTATTACCATGGCAGGGAATCTAAATGATTATACTTTTAGTTGGACACCAGCAAGTCTTGGTAATACGGCTAATCCTACTAATTTGATCGCTAAAAATTATACCGTTACAATTACTGATAATACAGTAGGATGTGAAAATACAATTACAGTACAAAGCTTTACAGTAGGAAATACAGATGGTCCAGAAGCGACCATTGCTAGTATAACCGATGAAGATTGTGGGCAAGCAAATGGTAGCGCTACCCTAGCGCCTGCTGCTTATACCTACGAATGGGGTGGCAATATTGGAACTGGAGCTACTCAAAATAATTTAGCTGCAGGTACTTATACCGTAACAGTCGTAGAGCCTGGTAATCCATGTACAAATATTATTGAAGTAGTCATTGGTAGCAATAGTAACCTAATTGCGACAGCAGTAGTAGATCAAAATTCTACTTGTGGAAATGCCGATGGTGCAGCTACGATTACCGTTAGTAATGGTAGTGGAAATTATGCTTATAGTTGGAATGCTGGAAATAGTAGAGATGATTTAATTGCTGATTGTTACGATATCCTCGTTACAGATACGGATTCTGGTTGCAATACAAATGTAACCTTCTGTATCACAGATAATATTCCAAATGCAGAAATTATTATCGAACCTAATGTCTCTGTAACTTGTAGAGGAGAGAATGATGGTACATTAGATTTTAATATCAACTATGAACCTGGATTTGCTAATCCACCAACGATTGTCATAAAAGACCTTACTGGAAACATTGAAAATAATGGTAGTTTATTCGCAGGTACTTGGTGTGTAGAAGTAGTCGACGCAAATGGATGTCTGGCAGGAATCACTTGTACGGAAATTACAGAACCAGAAGCTATTGATGTCAATTTAGGAGTTACCAACGCAGACTGCGACATCCTTGGTAACATCGTCGTAAATGTAACCGGTGCAATCGAACCAATTACTTACGACTGGGCGGATCTTTCTGGATTAAGTAATATTGCTAACCGTACTGATTTAAATTCAGGAATTTATACTTTAACTATTACAGATCAAAATGGATGTTCCGTTATTATCGATGATATTATCATTAAAAATGATTGTCCTACTGAATGTAAACCGTTTGAAGTTCTGAATGAAACCATCACCAATACAACTTGTGATCAATCAAATGGATCGGTTACACTAGATATTAGTGGAGACGAAACAGACTATACTTACAACTGGGTAAATAATATTAGTAATGATCATACTGCCTCTGATTTAGCGGCTGGTTCTTATAGTGTAACTATTACTTCTATTGATAATACTGATTGTGAAACGATTCACACCGTAGTGATCGAAAATGAAGATGGACCTGAAGCTCAAATAGTTAGCAGCGCTCCTAGCACTTGTGAAGGAGCCGATGGTGGAGCAATATTATCGCCAAGCAATTACCTCTATATCTGGAGTGATGGTGGCAATGGCGCGATTAGAAATGACTTAGATAATATAGACTATTTTATTACCGTAGTAGATAACACAACGGGTTGTCAAAACATCTTAGAACTAACAATTGAAGATATTAATCCACTTGTTACTGATGTAATAATTGATAATCAACCAACTTGTGGAACTGCCAATGGTTCTGTAACGATCAATGTTACTGGAGGTAGTGGAGATTATACTTTTGGAAATACGCAAAATCTATCTTCTGGTCCTCACGAAGTAATTGTAATTGACAATATAAATGGATGTGAAACTATCGCTAGCTTTATTTTAGAAGATAATGTAGCGGGAGCAACGGTTAATCTTGATCCAATTACGACACTTAATTGTATCGGTGATCAAACAGGAACTATTGATTACACCATAGATTTTGAATTAGGATTTAACAATCCAGAACGAATAGAAATTTTAGATGAAAACGACCTTCCAGTCGTCAATGGTAATCTAGGAGCAGGCAATTACTGCGTCTTAGTTTATGATAATAACAATTGTCTTGCTGGTCAGGCCTGTACAGAAATTACAGAACCAACTGCCATAGAAGTAATCATTGCTAAAGAAGATGCTAGCTGTACAGAAGCAGGTATTATTAATTTAGATATCTCTGGTGGCAATGCTCCTTACCGAGTTGACTGGGCGGATGTAGCAGGACTCAGCAATTTAGAAGATCGTACTGGCCTCACAGCAGGAACCTATTTCGGAACTATTACGGACAACAATGGTTGTACTGCAATTATACCGCCTACCGATATTGAAACATCTTGTAACCCTTGTACTACTCCACCAGTTATTGTTAATATTCAAACGATTAATGCGGACTGTGGTAATAGCAATGGTGCTGCGCAAATTGAAGTCGCTGGAAACATAGCAGATTATACTTATTCTTGGTCTTCACCGGCTATTGGTACAGGTTCTGAAGTTACTAATTTACCAACCGGATCTTATACGGTTACGGTATCAGATGTTAATAATGTTTCTTGCTTTACCATCGAAAGTTTCATCATCGGAAATAATGATGCACCAATAGCAACCGTTCTCAATAATGAACCTGCAAATTGTAACGCAGCAGATGGTACCGTTAATTTTGAACCAATTGATTATAACTATAACTGGCCAGATGGTACGGTTACTGCTAGTCGAAATGATTTAGTGGCAGACACTTATTTTGTAACGGTTTCAGAAACTGGAAATGGATGTGAAAATATCATTGAAGTAACGGTTGGTTCACAAAGCAATTTAGGTGTAACACATACCATTATTACTCCTCCTACTTGTGGTGATGCCAATGGGGAAGTAAGTTTTGAATTTACCAATGGTAGCGGCCAATATACTTTTGATCCAAATATTTCTAATAATACCATGAGCGGACTAAGCGCTGGCAATTATCAGTTGATGATTATGGATATTGTAACTGGCTGTGATACACTTTACGAATTTACTTTGATCGACGATGTCATCGGCGCCACCATTAATATTGAACCAACTATATCTGTTTCTTGTATTGGAAATAATGATGCAACGGTTGTTTTTGATATTGATTATAACACAGGATTTATTCAACCTGCTGCTATCCAAATTTTACAAAATAGCGTAGAAGTAACCAATGGAGATTTAGCAGTTGGAGATTATTGCATTGAATTAAGAGATGCTAACAATTGCATCGCAGCAGTAGAATGCTTTACGGTAACTGCTCCTGAACCATTAAATGTAGCCACAACCATCAATAATCTAACTTGTGATTTAGCGGGTAGCATTCAACTTGATATAACTGGCGGAACAGCTCCTTATGGTTATCTATGGAATAGTGGTAGTACCACCAAAGATCTAACTAATTTAACTAGTGGGATTTATGAGATGACGATTACCGATGCGAATGGTTGTGAAAATATTATCTCAAACTTAACCATCATTGATGAATGTGATCCTTGTGAAAACCCAGTAATTACTAGCACTATCATTACCGATGCAACATGTGATGAAGAAAACGGTAGCATCAAATTAGAATTGGAAGACGAAGATTATACCTTTATTTGGAATCCTAATTTAAGTATTAATAATGAAATTAATAATCTAGCAGCAGGAACAGTAACGGTTACAATTACCAATGCTAATGATCCTACTTGCTTCACTACTGAAACATTTACCATCGGTAATTCAGATGGTCCACAAGCAACGATCGTCAATACCATAGCCGCTACCTGTTCCTCATCAGATGGAGCAGCTACCTTAAGTCCAAACACTTATGACTATAGTTGGAGTGATGGAGGAACTGGAGTTACAAGAGATGATTTATCTGCGGATATGAGTCCATATATTGTAACGGTTACAGATCCAATTACGAATTGTATTGATATTTTAGAAGTCATCATTGATAGTGAAAATTTATTAACGGCAGAAGTAATTATCAATAATTTACCGAGCTGTGATAACAACAACGGCTCCGTAACAATTCTAGCAACCGGTGGAAGTGGAAATTATACTTATGGTGATTGGTCGACTTCTTCTCGTACTGATTTGGCAGCAGACTCCGTTTATAATGTACTAGTAACTGATATCGAATCCAACTGTACATTCCTTCTTGATTTTGTACTGGCTACAGACAATCAAGAAATTTCTTTAACCCTAGACAATACAGAGGTAGGGTTAAGTTGTAATGGAGAAGAAAATGGCACTATAGGTTTCACCGTAGCATACACGCCTAATTTTGTACAACCTGCAGATACGATTATTCAAAGTGCAGATGGAACGGAAGTAGTACTTAACGGAAGTTTAGTAGCCGGAGATTATTGTATCTTAATTAAAGATGGAAACAATTGTTTAGCAGCAAAAGAATGCTTTACAGTTACCACTCCTGACGTATTAAGTTTAAATGTGGCAATCACGAGTATTTCTTGTGATACTAATGGAATGATTGATTTGATTATTACTGGAGGAACTACTCCTTACAATATTGACTGGAATGATCTTTCAGGTACAAATGATCCAGAAGATCGAAATGATATTTTAGCTGGTCAATATGAAGTAACGGTTACCGATGCCAACGGCTGTTCTCTTATTCTAGAAGAATTATCAATTGAAGATAACTGTACAGATTGCGAAATAACTGAAATCATTGTTGATAATATTAGCACCATTGATGCATCATGTGGGGAACAAAATGGTCAAGTAATTATTACACTCATCGACGAAGAAGCTGATTATAATTATGAATGGTTCCCGAATATTAGCAATACTTATATTCAGAATAATTTAGCAGCAGGTGATTATAGTGTAACCATCACTCATCAAACAAATGGAGATTGTGTAACGCCATTAGTGGTCACATTCACCATTGGAAATGAAGATGGTCCTGAAACATTTATCGTTAGTAATATTCCTGAAAACTGTACTGCGGCAGATGGCCTAGTAACCTTAAGCCCTGACACTTTTAACTACCTATGGAGTGATGGCGGAACAGGTGCAGTTCGTAATGATTTAGCAGCAGGAACCTATCAGATTACGGTTTCTGAAGACGGAAATAATTGTGATAATTTTATGGAAGTTACCGTAGAAAGTATTTCTAATTTGGTAGCGAATAGTCTAATTATCACCGAGCCTACTTGTGGCCAAGACAATGGAACCGCAACTATAGATATTACCAATGGAAGTGGAAATTATACCTTTAATAATAACTGGGGTACCGACGCTACTCGTACAGATTTAGCGGCCGGAACATACCCTATAACTATTACAGATACTCAGACAGGTTGTACTGCTGCGGTAATCATCACGATTGAAAATGATGTAGCAAAAGCTAATATCTCAATTGTTACACCGATTATGACTAGCTGTTTTAACGGCATGGATGCTACTGTAGATTATACAATTACTACAGATCCAGGATACGCAGGAACACCCGTTGTCACTATTCAAGATAGCTTGGGTATGATCCATCAAAACGGAACCTTATCCGCTGGAGATTATTGTCTAATTGCCCGAGACGACAATGATTGTATTACGGCTCAAGAATGCTTTACGATTACCGCACCTGAAACCATCTCGGCCAATTTCACTGTTACTAATAAAACTTGTGACCTTAGCGGTACAATCCTACTTTCTGTCTCAGGCGGAACTGGAGTTTACCAATACTTATGGGAAGATTTAGCACCATCCGTTGGACCTCAAAATCGTACAGATTTAGATGGCGGAATTTATACAGTAACTATTAGTGACGCTGCTGGTTGTACACAAGTACTTGAAGCAATCACCATCCTTGATGAATGTATTTCTTGTAATATTAACACGAGTATTTCAACCGTCGATCCTGATTGTGATCAAAATAACGGTATCATCAGTATAAATCCTTTAGGTGGAAATTATTCTTACCTATGGAGTAATAATCAAACTACCAATAGTATTAGTAACCTAGCTGCTGGCACTTATCAAGTAACCATCAGTGATGCGAACAACCCAAGTTGTTTTGAAGTTGAAACCGTCACTTTAAGTAATCCTAATGCACCACAAGCAACGATTGCATCTACCACCTCTGCTACTTGTCAAGCTGCAGATGGTACCGCTACTTTAATGCCTGTTACATATCTCTATACTTGGGAAGATGAAGACGGAGTAGATTATGGAACAGGAAATATTCAGAATAACTTACCAGCTGGAAACTATTTCGTTACTGTAGAAGAAAGCAATAATACTTGTATTGAGATACTAACAGTAGAGATTGAAGAAAACAACCCATTAACCGCTACCGCTGTGATTAATTCACAACCAAATTGTGGTGAAACAAATGGTACTGTAGAAATTATTGTGGAAGGTGGTAGTGGAGATTACCGATACGACTTAGGTCCAATCATTACCAATTTAGCTTCTGGAACTTATACAGAAAATATTATTGATCAAATAACAGGTTGTCAAACCAGCGTGGTCTTTACCTTAACGGATGATGTATTAGCAGGTGCGACAATTACGGTTGATCCTAATTTTGAATTGGACTGTGCGAATGATAATGATGGAGCTGCGTTATATACGGTTGATTATGAACCTGGTTTTATAACTCCAGCAGATATAACCTTTGTCGATGGTAATAACGATCCTGCTAACAACGGAAGTTTAGCAATCGGTACTTATTGTATTATTGTCAAAGACGGAAATGGTTGTTTAGCTGGTCAAGCTTGTTTTGAAATTATCGAACCAGATGAATTAAACGTAGCCGTTAGTGTTTCTAATGAAACTTGTGATAATGATGGA
>JALZUU010000702.1 GCA_023300665.1 Saprospiraceae bacterium
CCGGATGATTTGTCTAGCCCGAAACAAACTAACTTTTACCTGACTGTGATTTAAATCTAGCATCTCTTCGATTTCTGCGTTGCTATACCCCATGAGTTCTCGTAAGCGAAAAATTTCTCTTTGTTGTTCAGGCAATTTTTCTAATACCAATCGAATTTGTTGTAGTAAATCTTCGTGTTCTATTTTATCTACTGTTGCAAAAGCACTAACGGCATACTGAACTTTTTCCAATTCTAGTGGTTGCCTCTTACGTTGACGGATTCGATCCAAAGATTGATTTCTGACGATTCGAATACACCAAGCTTCTCGATTTTTCACTTGATTTAATTGATCTCTTTTGGTCCACAACTTAATAAAAACATCTTGCAAAACATCTTCTGCCAAAGCCGTATCCAACGTAATACTGAGCGCATAACGGTACAGTTTTTCGCGGAGTGGTAAAATGTTTTTATTAAATTGTTCTCTGGTCATTTGTCAAGAAGACGTTCTGATTTGCTTGGAAGTTACGGAGAAAGTGGGATTTTTTTAAAGTTTTTTTAACATCTTTGGTTTCGAGCGGTTTTTGAATTTTCCTTGATTCCGTATTTACTTAGTCAGGACGCTTCCTTCGGTCGCTCTCTTCCTGCGCAAATCCGGAAGAAAATCCAAAATTCCACTCTCAACGGGTTTAAGACAACGTTCAGCCGGTTACCTTTCAGATTTGAATCTGCTAGATATTCAATTATATTAAAACAACAACTTTTATGAACATGAATAATAATTTACCCACACCTTATAAATACTTCTTCATCCTCCTATTTTTAGGCTTCGCCAATTTTCTATTAGCACAAGACCTTACCTTACTAGATTTTAATACGGAACGTTTAAAAATCAATCAGATGGCCATGACGGTGCTGGGCGGCTGGGCGATTGGCAATCTTGCTTCGGGCGCATTATTGACGGGACAAAAAACGGGAAAAGCCAAATATTTTCATCAAATGAATATCGGCTGGGGCGCCATTAATTTAGGGATTGCTGGGTTTGCTTATTATGGTGCCGTTAAAACGGACCCTAGTAGTTTTGATTTGCTTAGCAGTTTTAAAGAACAAGAAAAGATAACCCGTATTTTATTATTTAATGCTGGATTGGATATCGGCTATATTATGGGCGGTGCTTATCTACGCGAACGCGCAAAGACGACGACCAATAATCCAGATCGGCTTGCTGGCTTTGGAGAGAGTATTATGTTGCAAGGTGCGTTTTTGTTGGTTTTTGATCTAGCGGTATTTTGGGTACATCATCAACATGGGAAGGATTTGCATCCCTTGATTGGTGGGCTTAGTTTTAATGGGAGTGGGGTTAGTTGGCGGGTGGTGTTTTAGAGTTTTTCAATCTCATTTACGGTAAGGCCTGTTGCCTTTGCAATCACTTTATTTTCAACTCCTAAACCTTTGAGATTCTTAGCCATTTCTTTAGCTATTTGTTTTTTTTCCTCCTTCCGCATCTCAATAATACTAGCATTTTTAGCCATCATCATTTCATAATTCATTCTTTGGTCCGGCGTCATTTGACTCTTATCCAATTTGTCCATTGCTTGTTTAATCCAATCTTCAGTTAAGAATTTTGGTAATTGATCAAGACCTTTAATATTTTCTAAATTCTTCATAATGAAAATAAGTTTATCTAAATCTGATTGAATTTGAGATTCTTTCTTATCAAATTTATTAATTTCTACGATAATATGGGTGATTTGGTCATCTAATTCTTCCCCTTTTTGATTGGTCAATCGTGCAAAATGGTAGTATTCCTTTGATTTTGGAAATATCCCCTTAGCTAAAAAGCCAATACAGTAGATGGGAGTGAGGCTATCGAATTTATATTCTCCTTTCTCAACCAGCGTATTAAATTTTTGAAAAGCATAGAATTTCGCTCTTTGCATAAAATGCTTATAATACCCTAACTGCATTTCAACAATAAAAGTTCTTTGCTCTTCATCTTCACAGACCAAATCAAAAACGCCACCCCTTGACTCTTCTGTAATTCCTACAAATTCATTTCTTAAAAACTGGACTTTTTTAATAGGTACTTCACTCTTTATAAGCGCTTGAAGTGCCCTTCTTAAAAACAATGTATTTGATTCATCAGCAAAGGCAACTTTAAAACCATAATCCGAAAGTAGTGAAATAAATTTTTTTTCTTTTTCCATAGTTCGAATTTACGATTTTCCGCTGATTTGACTTCTTTTTTCTTTTTCCTGATTGTACAAACAGTCGATTGTCTACACCATATTCGCCATTAGGCGGCATGATCGTTGAGAATATTATTAGGTGCATTACTCAAATCTCTAATTCTGCTTTATTTATTTCAGGATAATATTTAATTATAAAATCCTCTTGACTTTTTAACAGGTAAATATTTTGAATAATAAAATCAATTTTTTCATATTAGCTTTTATTTTTTTAAACGAAAATATATTACTATTTATTACAACTTACTCTTCCGTTTCTCTCACCCCTTCCTTCCCACTCCGCACCCAAACATCCGTCTGAGGAAAAGGAATCTCAATCTCAGCCTTTTTCATCGCTGCAAAAATTTTAAATCGTAAATCACTTTTAATTCGTTCGATTTCCCAAAAATCATTGGTAAAGAAATATAATTTAAAATTCAAAGAAGAGTCTCCAAACTCAACAAAATGTACGGTCGGCTTTGGTTGCGTAGACAGCTCCATTTGAGAATCAGCAATTCGAAGTAATATTTTTCTCACCTCTTCTGGATCCGCATCATACGCCACACCGATGCTTACTTGAAAACGAGAATGTTTGTCATTATAGCTCCAGTTGATCACCTTGTCTACCACCAATTTTGAATTTGGAATCACGATCGTAATCTCATCCATAGATTCTACCTCCGAGGTCCTTAAACCAATTCGCTTAACCCTTCCTACAATTCCATCCACTGTTACAACATCTCCTACCGCTACACTGCTTTCTGTCAACAAAATAATACCTGAAACCAAGTCATTAAAATTCTGCTGCATTCCCAAACCAAAACCGACTAACAACGCCGCCGATCCTGCCCAAACCGCCGTAAGACTAATGCCCAAGGTTTGCAAAGCAAATAAAAAGGTCACGAGATAAACAATGTATCTTACAAACTGCTGAATAGCAAACTGCCGACCTGGATCATCTACTTTCTGAAAAAATCGCCTAAGCACTTGTTTAATAAAAAACCATAAGAGGATTCTTCCAATGAAAATCACCAAAGCAAATTTTATGAGAATAATCGCACTCAAACTGATACCGCCAATGTCGATAAAATCATACTCCAATATTTCCTTGATCGTCATATTCCAATCCATGAAAAGATATTTATTT
>JALZUU010000703.1 GCA_023300665.1 Saprospiraceae bacterium
ATAGATAAAATTAGCAGAAGGTAATACATCTAACTGGTCAATAACTCCCGGTGCTCGACTCGTATCAGCACTCTCCACAAAGATGTTGGTTTTTTCTACTCTGGCTCCTCCCACAAATTTCAAGTCTTCGGTAATCGGTAAAGTAGCCATCAAGTAACCTCCTATCACCTCATCCGTTCCAGTATATTGATTTCTATCCTCGGTACGATCCAGTAGATAATTACCTAAAATATATCCACCTAATGGTTCAAATTCTCCAATGATTCCAATATTCTCGCTACTTAGGTACTCATCGGTATTACCGTTATAAGATTCAGCTGCGCCAATATTTTCTTCAACCTGATAGCGAAATTCGGTAAAATCTCTGCTTTTGTTAGTGTATAAACCACCTACTTTAAGTTTGAAATTATTTTTTAAAGGCATGGTGATATCCAGCTTATAATCTGTTTGCTCATCTGCTAAATCACGATAAAAATGGAAAGGACGTTGAACGTTAGAAGCAGGGATTCGATAAATATTAGATTCTGTATTAAATTCATTTTCAAAAAATCTACGGTCAGGATCGACCATAGAAGAAGCTGCTTGACTCCATTTCCATTCTACCAATAAATTATTAACAGTAGGAATTGCATGGCTACCACCAACTTGAATATTTTTCATTTCTCTTTCTCGGAAAAACAATTCCCGTCCCTCTACGATATCCGGCAATAAGATATTATCTGGACGTTCACCGGAGATAAAACGAGACGTCTTATCTGTACTATGGTTATAAATCGTATTCAATGAAATACTATTCAGGTTGTTGATCTTATAAGATAGTCCAACCATTCCATTCAGTGTAGATGACTCGTTACTAAGGGTTTCTTCAAAATCTCCTTCGTTAAATAATTCGTCTGAATTGATATCACGGAGATTCCAGTTTCTTCGCGTATAATCTGCAAGATGGGAGAATTCTTTCTTAAAAGAAGCTGAGGCAACTACCCCCAAGGCATTTTCCCCAATTTTATATTGATTTCCAAAAGTAAGACCATAGCCATGATCAAAAGAGGAAGTTTTTTCTGTTGGTGTAAATTGACTACTGACAGAATTAATGGCTGCATCCGCTGCATTTGCTAGCGCCTCTCCTTCATCGTCTCGATTGATTCTCGTTAGAACAGGTAAATTACCTTCTAATTCAAAAGTACGTAGCACGTCAGGACGGTCTAATACTTCGGGTCTAGACCGAGTTCCATCATCATACCCCCAGTAATCCGTACTTCCACCCTCGTGCGTTAAAAATTCATCGTTGAAATTATTCTGCTTGTTATATCCCGCACTTGTAGAAAAGGTCAAGCTAAGTTGTTCTGGAAAGCTTTTCGTTTTGATATTCACCGCTCCTCCGGTAAAAGTACCAGGTTGGTCGGGAGTGAATGTTTTAGAAGTAATAATATTGTCTAATAAGTTAGACGGGATCAAATCTAATTGTGCACCATTACGGTAAGGGTCAGAACTAGGAATTACCAAACCATTTAATTGCGTAAGGGAATAACGATCTCCTAAGCCACGGATATAAATGTATTTCCCACCACTGACTGTTGCGCCTGTTACTTTTTTCATCGCTCCAGCAGCATCACCAACAGCAAGTTTAGCCATTTCTTGAGAAGAAATACCATCTTGGATTTTATCTGATTTTTTTTGTAATAATAGAACTGCATTTTCTGATCGTTCGATTACTTTGGCAGTAACGACTACATCGAGGTCTAGTTCTACACCACCTTCGGACATCGTGACATCCAAATAAGTAATTTCATTGTCTTTGACTTCTACTCCTTCAATCTTCTTTTCGCTGTAGCCGATGTAAGAAATGATCAGTGTATAAGTACCAGCTTCCGCTTTTAGTTGATATTTACCTTCAAAGTCAGTAGAAACTCCATTGGTTGTACCTTCTATAACAACGTTAGCTCCAATCAATACATCGCCGAATTCGGCGTCAATGATAGATCCATTGATAGTTCCTTGGGCAAAAGAATGAAGGGTAAAAAGCATCATACAGATGCCGAAAAGAATAAACTTTTTCATTAGAGAAAAATTTGTGAGTATCAGGAAATATTTTTTTTAATGATACTTAGGTTAGTAGTATTAATGTATTTAAAAATTGTTTTTTAGCGTCTTTTATAAAAAATAGAAGGAATCAAATTTAATTTGATTCCTTCCTTCAGGTATTTATTTCTGTACCATAAACTTCTGCGTTACGATACCGTCTTTAGTTTGTAAAGCGATCATGTAAAATCCGTTAGCGATATTACTCACATTCAGATTAAAAGAATTTTCTCCCGCACCAATCTGTCCTAAACTTCTGTTAGCAACGATACGTCCGTTCAGATCTGTAATCTGTACGTTTACCAAAGATGCTGCTAGTAAAGAAAATTTAAAACGAGCTTCATCTGTAGCTGGATTAGGAATTGCTGTAGATAATACCACACCTTCTTTGCTCTCCCCAAAATCTACCGTAGAGGTAGAGATATCACCTAAGTATTCATAAGCATCTAATGCCGTCCAACCTTCTAACCAAAGGTCATCACTAAAGGCACCACGGAAACTAGGTGTTTCAACACCTGCTTCGGTAGGAGTGGCAGCATTCGTCAATAGTGGAGAAGCGCTATTAGCTGGTCGAGGGTCTAATTGATTATTAGGCATCCGAGAAATACTAGCAATTTCTGGATTAATTTCTTCAAATCCAGTGATCGTGAAAGCATTATCTGGATCGATTTCTAAACTTCCGTAATCAAATACAATATTATTAGCAAATACGGTTTCGCCAGCATTTAGGCGGTCAATTGAAGTATCCTGTACGCGGAATACACCACCTTGAATCTCGGTCCAGACACAGTTCCAAAACTGAACAGCACCGTCAGACTTCAAACGTAGTCCATTACTGTTTCCCACAGAACCAGAACCGATAAAAGTACCATTGTAGATACGTCCTACTGTTTTAGGTCCTAAATCTGTTCTTTCAGAACCATCATATTCTACTGCGTTGTCACCAATCTGATCTGAGATATCTTGCTGAATAGAAAAAGCATACTGAATATAACCATCCCAAGATTCGTCTACATCAAAAGCATCATCTCCTTGAAAAGCAACTACAGCATGTGTAATATTTACAGTTCCTCCGAATATCTCGATCCCATCATCAGAATTCGCAAAAACTTCGATATAGTCAATCGTAGTACCATTTCCTACACCACCTAAAGTCAATCCGTTAATCTCGTTATCCGCAGCAATTTCGTTTCCACCGTGACGAAGCGATACATATTTGATAGTACCAGAATTATCAGTAGGATCGTTTCCACCATAAAGAACACGTGGTTCGTTTTCAGAAGTAATACCTTCTATAGAATCTTCGCCACCGTCTTCACCTATCGGTGCGTTTCCTAATATAATTATTCCTCCCCAAGTTTTATTATCCGTTGCAGTAAAATCAAGAGTAATACTTAAATCATCAAATTCTCCAGTAAAAATAATTGGATTATCTACCGTTCCTACTGCATTGATCTGGGCGCCACGGGTAATAATTAAAGCAGAAGTAGCATCTCCATTTGATCCACTTGATTTACCTCTAACTACCGTTCCTGGTTCGATATTTAGAACACCACCTTCTTCTAAGTACACATATCCATCTAATAAATATTCAGTATCATTGGTCCAAGTATATGTCTGTCCTCCTACTAAATCACTATCGGTAATCACCGTTTGTGCAAAAATATTTGTAGCTGCAAAAGCAAGTAAAAGAACTAAAGTGTAAAATTTTGAATTCATTTTTTTCATTTTCAATAAATTAAATAATTGACATTTAGGGGTCGTTTAAACTATCACTGCAAAAGTATAGATGAATTAAATTAATCACTAGAAAATCATTTTAAGTTATTGTAAAACCTCCTTTAAATTAATGTAAAGAGAAAAGAAGAACCAAAAGAATATTTAATAGAATGGTAAAAAATTCTTTACAATAATTTAATATTAGATATTTTCTTCCTCTTCTGAGCTACCTCTTCGAGGTCATATAATTGTCACAAACACCTTTATCTAAGAGACAATACCTCTTTTAAGCTTATACATATTTTAAATATATTATGTATTTTTGTGACCGAACTCCTTATTCTTTCGTATAAATAAGGTATTAACTGGATGTTAAATTATTTTAACTCCCAACTTGATGAAAATCAAGGAAATTTTATTTTTCACCATAAAAAACATAAATAGATATGTTAGATCAATTAATGAGCGCCGTTGGCGGAAACGTAATTAGCGAGCTTACTGAAAAAGCAGGAATCAACGCTGAGCAAGCGAAATCAATTCTTCCTGTAGCTCAAGAGAGTTTACAGTCTGGCCTAATGGAGCAAGTAACAGGAGGAAATATTAGTGGCATCCTAGGGATGTTCAACGGTGGTACTAGTGGATTAGCTAGCAACCCAATTTTTTCTGGAATTAAGGCAAAAATGATGGCAGGTGTAATGACTAAACTAGGATTACCTGAGAGTGTTGCCGGTATGGTAGCAGGTACAGGAATGACTAGCATCGTTAGCGGATTAGCAAGCCAATTAGGCGACGGCGGTGAGGTAACTCAGGAAGGATTGATGAGTAAGCTAGGACTTGGTGGCGGAATCGCGGACATGGCTAAAAATGCACTTGGCGATAAGCTAGGTGGTCTTGGTGATGCTGCTGGCGGACTAGGTGACGTAGCTAAAGGTTTGACTGGAGATGCTACTGGCGGATTAGGCGACGTAGCTAAAGGTTTAGGAGACAAGTTGGGCGGTATGTTCGGCAAGTAATCTTAAATTTTTTATAGAAATAAAAAAACATCTCGGGGTTATCTCCGGGGTGTTTTTTTTTTTAGTAACAACTAGTCAACCTTTAAACATTTTTCTTCACTCATTTAATTTCGTAAATTGAGCATTGAAACAATTTTTAAACTTATGCGCTGGTTTATTTTATTTTTTATTTCAATACTAGTTTTCCAATCTTGCTCAGATAATGCCTCTAGTGATCGGGATCTAATTTTATTATTAGTAGAAAAATGGCCAACAGAATGGAAAGAAAATGGGATCAAAGATTTACAAACGCACCCTGCTTTGGCGCAACTAATTGAAAACGGTGTCGCCTTTGGAAATGCTTTTACTACTAGTCCAGAATCTAACTTAGCAATACAAGCCCTAACATCTGGTATGCATTCGGGACATTTATTATCAGAGAATTTTGATAAAAAAAATCTTGATAATTTAAAAAATACACTTTCCTCAAAAAACTATAAAATACTCGAACATACCAGTGTAGCAAACTGGTCCAAGGAATCAGATCCTACGGCCCACATTATAAAGTTAAATGCTAAAAGTATAGCGGAATTAAACGAAGAAACTGCCAATCTCTTAACCAAGGTTTCACCAAATGACTTGATCGTATTTACGGCGTTGGCGGGTTCAGGAACTGCGTATAGTGAAACCAGTCTTCATGTGCCACTGATATTTTATACAGCAAACGATAAAATAAAAAAAGGAGCTTCCAATCAAACAATTTATACAGCAGACTTATTTCCAACTATTGCTGATTTTTTAGGCTTGCCTTATGAGACCAACACCATAGATGGTCAATCTTTTTATAAAAACATCAAAAGACCTACTACTCCACTCGACGATCGAATTTTATATTGGAGATCCTCAAATGAAAAAGGTCCAGAAATTTTACGGTATAATCAATGGAAAATGTATCGACAAAATTCCGAAACAGCATGGCAGTTGTTTGATATGATTACGGATCCAGAAGAAACTGATAATGTGTCGGCATACCACCCCGGGAAATTTAAAAAATTTCAGGAATTAGTAAAGAAAAATAAATGAACTGATTATTTTTTACCTTTAATCCGCTTCCATAAAGTTACAAAAGTTTCGCTAATGGTCTCGCTGCGTTCTCGGGTTTGACTGGCAGTAATTTTCCCATTTTCTTTTTTGAGAATAAATTTAAAGATATAATCTTCATCTGATCGTACGCCTTCGCTACCGGTTCCAAAACGCAAGTCATTCAGTTGTAATTCTCCTTTCCTATTGGTGACAATATTATAATAATCATTGGAAAACCATTGAAGTGTTTTAATGGTTTTGTCATTTTGATAAGCTGCTATTTTTTCGTGTCCTTTTGGAATTCTAACAAGATCATTAACTACTGCCTCTTTATCTAGTAAAGAATATTTTCCATAATAGAATGCATCTTCACTTTCTGCTAAGCAATTCCAGAGTACATTATTAAATATAGTAGGCGAGGTCATATATCGTTCCCAAACAATTTCATCTCGCACCATCGTCTTTTCAAAAATATGATCAATTCTGCTTTTATTCCAAAAAGTAAAAATAAGATAAGCGGTACTCAATCCCAATCCAAGATAATTCAATAAACTCCGAAGTCTAGAATTTCTAAAAAGCCGTGCTGCTAAAAACAACCCAATAATTAATGGTAAAGTATAAATCGGATCTACCACCGAAATATTATTTAGCGCAACGCGATAATCAGAAAAGGGCTGAAAAACTTGGGTACCATATGCCGTACAACAATCCAATAACGGATGTGTAAAAACGGCCCAAAACAATAACCAGGACCAATCTTTCCAACTAGCATCTACCTCTGTTAATTCTGCTCGATAATAGGAAACTTTTAACCAATGCGCCAATGCGGTTCCTAACAGAAGAAAACCAATGATCGTCGGATAATAGGGATCACCTCCCGTCAAAATCGGAATAGCAGAAATGACTGTCGCTACAGCCGTAAAAAAAAGCATCGCTCCAAAAATTACCAAAGATTTATATCCTTTGGTTTTATAGGTACCACTCGTATATAGTCGATGGACTAACCAACCTAAAGCAATTGGAAACGTAGCCGCAAACAAAAAAGAATGACTGATCCCTCGATGAAAAGCCAAGGCAGTCATCTCATCCGAAACAAAATTGGCCAGAATATCCAAATCCGGAATCGTACCTCCCACTGCTCCCCAAACCATCGCGCGGTTTCCTACTTTCTTTCCTAAAACAACCTCTCCGACTGCTGCGCCCAATGCTATCTGCGTAAATGAATCCATGTATGTTTAATATCTGTATATTGGTTGATTAATGAGCACAAATTTAGCAAAATATTGGGTGTTCATTTTTTTTGCTATTTGCATTTAGCTATTTGCTATTTGCTTCACTCGATCGCAATAGAAGAGGGCAAATAGCTAATGGCCAAAAGCAAATAGCGCTTTTATAACCGACATTCACGCTTAAAGTGAATTTAAATTCCTAATGCTACTTATTTTTTTTGATGAAAATTATTAGCGAGTAGCAGTTGCTACACAATTTTCCGTATCTATATTATCTACAGCTGTATAGTTAATCACCAAAGTAGTACCTGTAAGTTCTCCACTTCCTGCAAAGGTTATTTCATCAGCAAGTTGGGCTGGAAAAGTAATCACATTATCACTGATGGTCGCATTTATTGTTTCCTCCCAATCCCATAAATTCGTGATGGTAACAGCATTATCGCTACCCTCCACATCTGCAATCGTTAACGTATAACCAGCATTATTTCCATTACAAACCTCCGTAACGGAGTAGCTTCCAATAAAATCTGTTTTATTCAACGCTTCATCAGTATCACATCCCGCAAAAGCGATCAATATCGTTATGGTCAATAATAAAGTGTATAGACTTAAGTTTAAAATATTCTTTTTCATTATTTTTATATTTGAAGTTATTTAAAGTGATACTAGATTTGACAAAAAATGTTCTTCCTTTAAAAAAATTTAACACTAGAATTTTCATATTTATTTTAGAACAACAAAGATGTTTTTTCTACGTTAAAAAGACAGCCCCCTCTTAAGAAGTAAGCAACTTCGTATTCATTAGACCTTATTCTACTTAAAATCCATTATTATGCGTCGAAAAGATTTTCTTAAAAAGACGACCCTCGCCATTTGTAGTATTTCAGCTTTTGGAATGGTTACCAAAGAAGCTGACCGCTTTGTTGGAGATTGCGACACCACCAATGATATTTTAGGGCCTTTTTATCGAGCGGAAGCTCCGTTACGACAGGACTTGACTTATCCCGGATTGGCAGGTTCGGTGATTACTTTGCAGGGTACTGTCTTCGGATCCGATTGTACTACTCCACTCCCCAATGCACTTCTTGAGATCTGGCATTGCGATACCGAAGGTCGATATGATAATGATTCCAGTGCTTTTCGACAACGGGGTAAATGGTATGCTGACGAAAATGGAAAATATTCTTTTAAGACTATTTTACCTGGAAAATATCTAAATGGAAAACTTTATCGTCCCGCTCATATTCACTTTCGAGTAACCGAAAAAAATAGTCGGGAACTTGTTTCTCAATTATACTTTCAGGGGGATCCACACATTATAAAAGATCCTTGGGCTTCGCAAGAAAAAGCAGTACGTAGGATTCTGCCTATCGCACTTGAAGATACGCAAGGGAATTTGGCGGTTACGTTTGATATTCATTTGGGGGCGGTGTAGAGAGACTATGAGAGAGAGACTATAAGAGAGAGACAATTCATGAATTGTCTTTACGTGTGTCTTTACGTGTGTTTATATGCATTGTCTCTATCCTTCGTATTGTTTAAGATTGTACTTCAAATTCTGTTTGATTCGATTGCGTAGCCGACGAGGTTTGATCACTTCGATAGAAGCACCAAAACCAAGAATCAATCTTTCTAATTCAAAATTATGGTGCACTGCTAGACTGATCGTAACACCACCATCTTTCGCTTTTTCTATTATTTCTTGTGAATGATGAAAAGGTTTAGTTAATACATATGGTGCATTCCGTCGATCAATTTTTAAAACGACCTTTTCTACTTTATCATCGTTTAATACCGTTACACCAATAGTATTTTTATAATAATTATCTCCATCAAAATTTCCCTTTCGATACCGAGTTTTTAAATCCAAGCTTACCGAAATAATTCGATCTAGTGCTAAAGTCAACACATGATCTTGACCTTGTTTTTTCCCAATTAAAAACCAACGATTATTAAATTCTTTTAAGATAAAAGGATGGAAAATAATTTCGGTAGGCTTCCGTGCTTTAAAGGATTGGTAATTTATTTTTAGACAAATCTTTTTTAGAATCGCTTGATAGAGCTCATCCAAAAATTCCAATCCTTTTAGATTCTCATTTTTATCTAAATGTATAATCGCAGATTGATTTGTTTTTTCAGAATATACTTTATCCTCTAATCGCTGAATAATTCCACCCAATTCTGAAAATAAAGAAAAGTCTTTAAACTGTTTAAGCATCTCCACCGTCTCGGAAAGAATACTCATATCATTTTCTGTTAAAGGAATATTGGTAATCGAATAATTTGGATCTCCATAACGATAGTATTTTCTATCATAAACTTCAATTGGAGCATTATATCCTAATTTATCACTGCGCATTAGTTGAATATCGAGCTGTACTGTACGCTTGGAAACGTTTGTATGCTTGTTTTCATACTCATATAAAGCATCTGAGCAAGCGGTAATCAAATCTTCTAATGTCCATTGTCGATAGGTATTTTGTAAACATTGATCAATCGTTTTATAGCGAATTAATGCATTTTTATTCTGTGCCATCCACAAATTTAAAAAATATTTTTAACTGCGCAAAATGATTGCGTAGCAGTATTGCATCTTTGTATTATTAATAACGAAAGGAACTTATTCACTAAAATAAATATTATGATTATGAAAAATGAAACAAAGATGATTACAGGAAAAACATTAATTGATTTAGGGTTTCGATCTGGAAAATGGTTTAAGGAAGCGATTCCATATTTAAATGAAAACCAATTAACAGAAGCGGAGATGATGGAATATTTAGAACAATTTCGTCAACAGCCGATCCAGCCATTACATAAAACAGCGATTCCTTTTTCTGTCAATATCAAAGCGGAGAATGATTTAGAAAAAGAGAATATTGATAAAGTAGTGGAGACAATGGAAGCGGTGATGAAAACGCCAACGGTAGTTAGTGGTGCGATCATGCCGGATGCTTGTCCTGCGGGATCCGTGGGAACTATTCCGGTCGGTGGTGTGGTGGTGACCAAGAATGCGATACATCCAGGAATGCACTCTGCCGATATTTGTTGTTCAGTTATGTTGACAGATTTTGGGAAAGCAGATCCAAAGACGATTTTAGATGCAGCGCATGCTTCTACCCACTTTGGACCGGGTGGACGTGAACGCAATGATCAATATCGTTTTCCACAAGAATTGTTAGATGCTTTTGAAGGAAATAAAATTTTGGGAGATGAAAATTTTATTCAATTAGCAAGAAAACATT
This sequence comes from Saprospiraceae bacterium, assembly GCA_023300665.1. Taxonomy (GTDB): domain Bacteria; phylum Bacteroidota; class Bacteroidia; order Chitinophagales; family Saprospiraceae; genus JALZUU01. The sequence continues at coordinate 10,348 of JALZUU010000703.1, forward strand.
TAGGAACACAAGGCGACGGGAACCATTTCCTATACGTTGGACGTTCTGCTAAAACTGGGAACACGATGATGATCACTCATCACGGATCTCGCGGAGTGGGTGCAAAATTGTTTACCTACGGAATGAAAGTTGCGGAACGTTTTAGAAAAGAAATTTCTCCAGAAACGTTGAAGCAGAATGCTTGGATTCCTTATGATACCGAAGAAGGACAAAATTATTGGGATGCATTGCAGGTAATCAGAAAATGGACAAAAGAAAACCATATCTGTATTCACAATGAAACGGCAAAAAAAGCAAATGCTACGATTGAAAACCGTTTTTGGAATGAGCATAATTTTGTTTTCCGCGATGGAGATCTATTTTATCACGCCAAAGGAGCAACACCATTGGATGATAAATATATGCCAGACATTACAGGACCACGTTTGATTCCATTGAACATGGCAGAGCCAATTTTGATGGTAGAAGGAACGACAAGTGAGCGTAATTTAGGTTTTGCACCACATGGAGCCGGTCGTAACTTAAGTCGTACGGCACACCGTAAGTCTAAAGGCGACACACCAATTACCGAGATTTTTGCAGAAGAAACGGCAGGGTTAGATGTTCGCTTTTTTTCTAAAGAAATTGATATTACTGAATTACCTTCTGCTTATAAAAATGCACAAAATGTGCGTGAACAAATGGCTCAATTTGAGTTAGGAAAGGTCATCGATGAAGTACTTCCATACGGTTGTATTATGGCAGGTGACTGGCAAAAAAATGCACCGTGGCGAAAGCGTAGAGATAAGCGTCGCACTGAAAATAAATCGAAAGAATAAAAGGAAAAGATTATTTCACAATGTGAAATAATTTTACAGCAGGTCAAAAATAAGTTACTTCTAACACTACTTAACATTGTCCACTTATTTAATAACCTGCACCTTTTTTTAAAAAAACAAGGTCAATATCAACTTACTTCAATTGGACATTATGGTTCGAATCCATCTCGAAAGTTGATCAATTATCTAAATACAGGTCAAGAAAATCTTACTTCTTAACAGGATCAAGACGCGGTTAAGACCGGCTTGAATTAAAGAGATTTTCAATTACCTGTTTTTTAACAAAAAAAGTTATGAAAACTAATTTAATAAAATTGTCTTTACGACAAAACGCCATCTATCTTCCTGAATTAAAAATCAATTCGGGAATAGATTATTTCATGAGTGAAACCACAGTAGTACTTGTTGCCAACTGTGCGAAACTTGGGTATGGTTTTTCTGAAAATTTATTACGCGCTATCAATCAAATCAATGCGGCTGATAAGATGGC
>JALZUU010000704.1 GCA_023300665.1 Saprospiraceae bacterium
AGATCCTTTCCTATTTTCTTGATCCCCAATCTGCTTTGTTGTTCACTCCTAGCGTCGTTCTCTGCCTGCGCAGATGTCGAGAGAAAAATTAAAAATCACTCTCAGCAGGGTGCTTTTCGACACAGTTTTCTTTTCTTTTCCTCTTCAAAATAGATCCTTTCTTTTGACTTTGCTTTTGCCCTCTTCAATCGCGTTAGAGTGAAGCAAATAGCCAAAAGCTAAATGCCAAAAACCTTTTTTACCTCTACTCTCCTTCTCAATTCTATTTATTATTTCTTTTGCTATTTATCTCTAGCTTAATTATTTATTAAAACACTATTTATCACTTTTTGCCATTTCTGGCACAGTAGTTGAATATACTATAAATGTAAGTTTTGGTTAAAAAATTGTAAGATTCGTTTCCTAAGTCTGATGTCTAACATCAGACTTATTTTTTTGTTATTTTACTTCGAGCGATTTTTCATTTTCTTGATCCCGAATTTACTTAGTTGTTCGTTATTTTTACTTCGAGTGATTTTTCATTTTTTTGATCCCGAATCTGCTTAGTTGTTCACTCCTAGCGTCGTTCTCTGCCTGCGCAGATGTCGAGAGAAAAATTAAAAATCACTCTCAGCAGGGTGCTCTTCGACAAAGTTTTCTTTTCTTTTTCTCTTCAAATTAAATTCTTTCTTATTTTTACTTCGAGTGATTTTTCATTTTTTTGATCCCGAATCTGCTTAGTTGTTCGTTCCTTCGTCACTCTCGGCCTGCGTAAATGTCGGGAGGAAAATTAAAAATCGCTCTCAGCAGGGTACTTCTTGACAATGCTTTCCTTTTCATTTTCTCTTCAAAATAGATCTTTTCTTGCTTTCACGAAATTTTACCATCGTAAGTTTTATCAAGACAATTCTGAATAATATCATTTTAATCATCTATTCTATTGCTGCTACACAAGACGAATCAATATTCCTTCGTTATGGTTATATTTGTTAGAGAGCTGATCTAAAAGCTTCGACTTCACACCCATTGTTTTGCTACACTCCGTTTTATTATTACTAGTATAATAATTGCTATTATTCCTACTAATTCCTGTATTTTAAGAAAACCTATTGTTGATGAATAAACTGATTACGCTTTCCCTACTTTGTTTTTTAATGCCTTTATTTGCATTTTCTCAAAAAAAAGCACTTCCTACTGCTGACGAAAAGGCGCGTGCCGAAACATTACGAGCATCTTATCCAGAGGAGTCCTTGGTAATTTTAAATAAGTTAGAAGAATATCGTTTTAGTTTTAATAATAAAACGGAGAAGGTAGAGGTTGAGAGGTCTTCTAAACAACGGGTCATGTCGATTGATAAGACGGATCACCAGGAGGTATTTGCAGAATTTTATGATGAAGAATCAGATATTAAAAATATTGAGGTCTTTTATAAGAGTAAAAAGAAAGTAGACATTTATGTAAAAGATGATTATTACCAGAGTGATGATTTTTTCTACACGGATGCAAGGGTAAAATATTTTGGACTTAATTTTTCTGAAACTGGTTTCCAATATCAAATCAACGCCCAAAAGCAATATAAGGATATCAAATATTTTACGAGTGCTTACTTCAGTGATGCTTTTCCAGTAGAAACAGTGACGCTACGGTTTGTGGTGCCTCGCTGGTTAGATTTAGAATTAAAGGATTTTAATTTTGAAGGTTATAAAATAAAAAAGGACGTTAGTTTTGATACCAAATCCAAATCAGATATTTACGAATATACTTTGCAAGGTCTTCCTCCTAGATCAAAAGATCGATATACTCCAGGACCATCACACGTCTATCCACACATTTTAGTAATCGCAAAATCATTTGAACAAGAAAATAAAAAGACGGCACTATTTGGTTCTGCCGAAGACCTTTATGGTTGGTATAGTAGCCTCGTTCGTGGAATGAAAGATGATACCAGTATCTTGAATGAAAAAGTATCTGAACTGACCAAGGATGCGAAAACCGATCAGCAAAAAATTGAGGCCATCTATTATTGGGTTCAAGACAATGTCCGATATATCGCTTTCGAAGATGGTATCGCAGGCTTCCGTCCAGATCTTTGTCAAAACGTTTATAAAAACAAATATGGCGATTGTAAAGGCATGGCCAACTTGACCAAACATATGTTACAGATTGCTGGCTATGATGCTCGCCTCACTTGGATTGGTACCAAACGGATTGCTTATGATTATTCGCTTCCATCACTGGCCGTAGACAATCACATGATCTGTACGGTATTGCTCAATGACCAATATTATTTTTTAGATGCTACGGAATCTTACAACGCTTTCGGTGAATATGCAGAACGAATTCAAGGTCAAGAAGCCATGATCGAAGATGGAGAAAAATTTATTATTAAAAAAGTACCTGTTGCTCAAAAAAATGTAAACGCCAAAGTTACCAACCTAAAAGTCAGTATTGAGGAAGAAAAATTAATGGGTACCGGATCAGAAATTTTTAAAGGGGAAAGTCGTACCAGTATTCAATACCGATTAAATCAAATAGAAAATGATCGTCGTGAAGATGCGATCGAATATTATATCACCGACACAAATAAAGGTTTTACCGTTAGTGAAGTTGCAACTTCAGATCGTCAAGTACGAGGGGAAGATTTTACTATCGATTATAAATTTATTCAAAAAAATCAGGTTTCCTCTTTTGGGGATGAACTCTATATCGACCTAGATTACGATAAACCATTCAATGATTTCACATTTGAAGATACAAGAGAGGTTGATTATTTATTTCCTTATAAAATACTGCGCGAGAAAACCATCGAATTAGAAATACCTGCTGGTTATTCCATTTCTGAACTACCAAAAAGTGTAAAGGAAACACATCCTGACTTTTCTTTTGATGTATCTTATCAACAAACGGGTAATACCATTATTTATAAAAATAACATATCCGTGGATCGAGCAATCATTGTCAAAAAAGATTTTGCCCGCTGGAATGAAATCGTCAAACAATTGACAGATATGTATCAACAGCAAATTGTTTTGACCAAAGCAAAGTAATTTTTAATAACCTGTTTTTAATTAACTTCTATCCCTTTAACCTATAATTCATCAAAATGAAGAAAATTATTTTCCTTCTCTTAATAAGTAACGTTTTTATCTTATCACTTTTTGGACAAAAGAAAAGTCAGGATGAAATCAGATCCTCTTTCTGGAATGCAGATGACCCTTACCAGTCCATTATAGATATTCCTGAAAAATGGGCCAACGAATCAGCGGTTATTATCTATCAAGAATTCAATTACCATTATCGTAATAGTCGTAAACAATTGTATTATACAGAATCTACAAGACGTCGAGTTAAGTTGTTGGATAAATCTGCAATAGAAACCTATTCTGAGTTCTCATTTTCTGAAAGATTTACGGTAAAAAAAGGTTTTTCAAAAAAAGGAGGTCGAGCTTTTGCCGGATTTAAAGTCATCAAACAAAATGGCAAAGAAGTATTAATCGATCTAGAAGATGCTGTTGATGTAAAAAATGAAGGAAGTGAAGTGATAAAAAAAATTGCTATTCCTGACTTACAGATTGGAGATATCATTGATTATTTTTACTATATCTACGAACCATTTCAAGCACGCGGAACGCATGTATTTGATCCAGTAATTTCTCAATTGGGTAGCCAATACCCTATCATGAAACAAAAGATGGAATTTAATGTTGGATCTGATTTTTATATCAATTTTAATTCTATCAATGGTGCACCTCCACTAAAATCAATTTCATCTGATAACAAAGATGAGGTCATCTATCAGCTGGTTGATGAAGACCAAGATAAATACGAAAGTATCCGCTGGTTCTATCCTCGACGAGTTGTACCAACTATAAAAGTTCAAGTCGCTTTAGCACGAAAGGAAAAATCTAAGGATGGATTAAAGGCTTTTTTAGGGGAGAAAAGAGAAATTAAACAAGCTATTTCAGATAAGGATTTAATTGCATACTATGATAGACTCTATCCTTGCAATCCTACTTATGATGCTAAAAATATCAGGAAATCGAGTAAGGTATCCGCAGCAATAAAAAAGAAAGATAAAGCAGCGATCGTTCGTGAAGCATACTACGATATCCGTTATGATAATCTACTTTCCAAAATAGAACCACTCCAATTTTTGGAAGAAAGTTTTATTATTGGACTTCCTTTGTCTTATGGAAGCTTTATGGATGAAGATGATTTTATTAATAAAATGGGGTATTTTTTAATCGAACAAAAAATTGATTTTGATATCGTGTTGGCTTTATCTCGTAGTATTTCTACAGCAAAAGAATTATTGATGCCAGAAGAGGTAACTACTTTAATCCGGGTTAATTTACCAGAACCAATTTATCTATCTCATTTTAGTTTACACAGTGGGCCCAATTATTTTTCCTATTATCTGGAAGGTTCTAAATCATTACTGATTGAATTAGACAAGGATCACGAAATGAAAAAAGTGACGCCTTTTACCATGCCTATTTCTACTTCAGAAGAAAACCAATCTCTGACCGAAGTAAGTGTCTCTTTTTCAGAGGATATTCTCGGAGAATTAAAAATAGATCGTCAGGTCGTACTAAAAGGTCATAACAAAGTGGATAGCCAATATGACTTACTCACTTTTGATGATATCATTCCAGAAGAATATAAATATTATGGTGTAAGCCCTTACATTGAAAGAGCAGAAATTAAAAGAAAAAAGAAACCAAAAGTCAAAGAAAAACTCGCACTCATCGCAGAAAAAAATCTAGCGGAACAAAAAAAGGCTTTTGAAAAAAATGCTAAATCTGATTTCGATATTCCAATCAAATCTTACGATGAATTTAAAATCTTAAAACAGGGTCGCCTAGCAGTTGGAGAGCCTTTGGTTTTTACCGATAAAATGGAATTAGAAGGCTTGACAAAAAAGGCTGGTAAAAATTACTTATTCGAAGTCGGTAAGCTGATCGGCGGACAGGTCGCCATCGCTGAAGATGAACATCCTCGAACTCAGGATGTTTTTATGCCCTACCCCAGATCTTTCCGAAACGAAATTACCATCGCCATCCCTGCTGGTTATTCAGTTGAAGGATTGGATAAACTCAACCAAACCGTCAAAAATGAAACGGGTGGTTTTATCGCAACGGCTAAAATGGAGGGACAAAACCTCATCTTAAGCACCAAAAAATACTATAGTCATCAATTTGAAAAAGCAGCCAACTGGGATGATATGACCAAATTCCTAGAAGCAGCGTATGACTATACGCAAACTAAAGTCTTGTTGAAAAAATTATAAACAATTTTATTTCTTATATATCTACTTAAAATCTATTTTTGGCACAGTAGTTGAATATAGATATACTGTAAGTTTTGGTTAAAAAATTGTAAGATTCGTTTCCTAAGTCTGATGTCTAACATCAGACTTATTTTTGTTATATAGACTTCGAGCGATTTTTCATTTTCTAAATCCCGAATTTACTTAGTTGTTCGTTCCTACGTCACTCTCTGCCTGCGTAAATGTCGGGAGGAAAATTAAAAATCACTCTCAGCAGGGTGCTTTTCAGCATATCTTTCGTTTTCTTTTCAAAATAGATCCTTTATTATTTTCTTGATCCCCAATTTACTTAGTTGTTCGTTCCAGTGCCTCGGAATCAAAGTAGATGATAGCTTAGGCGAGTCTATTTTGATATCAGACGATGCGCGAAGAGGAAAGATAGCCTTTGCTATCTGACCGATGAGCAAAGAAGTATGATAACAAAAGAGGCCGCATTAGGTATCAGATATTTGGGTACCGAGGCACCAACGTCACTCTCCGCCTGCGTAAATGTCGGGAGGAAAATTAAAAATCACTCTCATTTTTACTTCGAGCGATTTTTCATTTTTTTGATCCCGAATCTGCTTAGTTGTTCTCTCCTAGTGTCGTTCTCTGCCTGCGCAGATATCGAGAGAAAAATG
>JALZUU010000705.1 GCA_023300665.1 Saprospiraceae bacterium
TTCTTTCTTTTCAAACTCATATTCTATTATCTCTCTTTAATGAAGCTGTTTACGTTCCTTTTTCGAATAGTTTTTTCTTAAAATAAGTTTTCAATGAAAAATTTTATAGTTTATATTTTATTATTAACATCAACATTTTTGTTTGGTCAATCCTCCTATAATATTCAATTCCAAGATGAAGTGGTTAAGATTGAAGAAAACATCAACGCTTTTCAATGGGACAAGATGCCAGATGCATCAAAGTTTAAAAATGGTTATTACGGATGGATTCAATTTTACGAAACACCTAATCAAGACATTCAAGATGATTTTAAACGTCAAGGATTGGAACTCATTGAATACCTTCCTAACAAAGCTTACTTATTCTATTTTTCGGAAAACACCTCTATCCAATATTTGAAAGATAATGGGGTTAGAGCTATTGTTCCTATTGAAGGACAGTACAAGCTTTCATCTAAATTAAAGGAACCATCCTATCCAGACTATGCATTAAAAAAGGACCATGTTTTAGTCATGCTAAAATTTCATAAACATGCAAATTCTGCCGAGGTGATCAAAGAATTAGAAAAGCAGGAAGTTACGGTACAACAAGAATTTAAAAGCTATAATACCTTTGAACTTGCTATTCCTATTTCCTCCATAACCTCTATTGCTAATCTGCCATTTGTAAAATGGATGGAACTCATTTCACCACCAGCGGACAACTATGACAACCAAGGAAGAGGTCTACAAAGAGCGAATAACTTAGATACTCAAATGCCAAATGGAAGAAATTATACTGGAGAAGGTATTGGGGTTCTAGTTAGAGACAATGGTATAATAGGTGAAATTGACGGACCTCATATTGATTTTCAAGGACGAATAACTGAGCTTACCAGTTGGAATGACCCAGATCTTAATTTTCATAGTGATGCAGTCGCAGGTATTTTTGCTGGCGCGGGGAATTTAGATCCTAGGGTACGAGGTATGGCTGCTGGTGCAGATATATATAATGTTAATCTGGGTTCTTCTTTTATGGATACCCCAACTACCACTCTTTTAAATAGTGGCGAGGTACAAATTACCAATACTTCTTCCGGTTCTCCTTGTCAGAATGGTTATACCTTAAACGCAGTAACCGTAGATCAGCAAGCAAAAGATATACCTACCTTACTACACGTTCTTTCTGCCGGTAATGTAAGCAGTACGGAGGATTGTGGTTATGGAGCAGGACCTGGTTGGGGCACCCTTGGTGGAGCCAACAAAACGGGTAAAAATATGATTGCAGCTGGAAATACAAGATATAGCGGCCTGATAGTACCCAGTAGCGCTAAAGGTCCTGCGGCTGATGGAAGAATTAAGCCAGACCTTACTGCTATGGGAGCTGGTCAAGTGTCCACTGACGAGAATAACCAGTATTTTACTTTTAGTGGTACCTCTGCTTCTTCTCCTGCCATTGCGGGAGTTGCTGCACAATTATATCAAGCATATAGTGACAACAACGGCGGTAACTTACCACCATCTGCATTGATCAAAGCAGCTATGTTAAATACCGCAAATGAAGTAGGAAATATTGGTCCTGATTATACGTATGGTTGGGGTCTTGTAAACGGACTTCGTGCGGTAAAAGTCATTGAAGAAGCAACTTATTTGAGTGCTGAAATTGCTCAAGGCATCACAAACAATCATGTAATTAATGTTCCTGATGGTGCTACTCAAGTAAATTTTATGGTGTATTGGAGTGATGTTCCAGGTGCAATAGGAGCAAATCCTGCCTTGGTAAATGACCTTGATCTAGTGGTAAATGATCCAGCAAATAACTCCTTCCTTCCTTGGATTCTTGACCCAACACCAGACCCTATTGCGCTCAATACGCCAGCAACGAACGGCCCTGATCATTTGAATAATATGGAGCAAGTACAAATTAATAATCCAACCGCCGGAGATTATACCTTAGACATATCAGGATTTAATATTCCTATCGGACCACAAGAGTATTTTATTATTTACGAAATAATTGTGAATAATATCAACGTTACCTACCCTAATGGTGGAGAGCATTTTGTTTCAGGTGAATCCGAAATACTCCATTGGGATGCAATAAATACAACGGAAGATTTTAACTTAGAATATTCTACTGACAACGGAGTTAGCTGGTCGACGATAGCAACCGTTCCTTCAAATACCACCAATTATGATTGGGATATTCCATTTTCACTAAAAGGAGCTGCATTAGTTAGAGTTTCGAGCGGTTCTTTTACAGACACCAGTGATGGTTTATTTTCTTTATCAGAACAAGTGCAAAGTTTTTCTTTTTCACAGGTATGTCCAGACGAAATTACTTTTTCTTGGAATGCATTAGCAGACGCTGAATCTTATGATATTTATGTATTGGGAGAAAAATATATGGAAGTAGTAGGAAACACAACAACTACCGCTTTTTCAATACCTATAACCGATCCAACCATAAGATTATGGGCAGCCATCGTAGCAAAAAATGAAACAGAGAATTGGGCTTCCCGTCGAACTCGTGCTATCAGGAATTCAGGTAATGTACTTAATTGTCCATTAAGCAATGATTTAACATTATTTGACATAATGAATAATCCTAGTGATTTTTCAACACCGTGTTCTGACTTAGAAAATACTCCGGTCTCAATAATCATTAGAAATGCTGGAACTGAGGCTCAAAGTAATTTTGAGGTATCCTATCAATTGAATGATGGAGATATTGTTACAGAAATGTATACTGAAACAATAATGCCAGCGGCATTTGGAACTTATGATTTTTTAACCCCCTTAATGATTCCTGGCACAGATGATTATACCATCACGGTTAAAATTAATTTGATAGGAGATCAGAATATATTTAATGATGAAGATTCTTTGAGTTTCTTTGCGGTTAGTAATCCCTCTGAACTGGATTTTGTAGAAGATTTTGAAGATGATCTCGAAGCACCTTTAGGATGGATAATAGTCAATCCTGATGAGGAGTTAACCTGGACATTTTTAGATGGAATTATTGGTAGTGATGGAAATTCTACGAATACTGCTTATTTAAATAATTGGGATTATGATGGCGAAGGAGCGCAAGATTTTTTAGTGACGGAATTTTTTGATCTGACTGATGAAAATAGCGGAGCCGTACTAAATTTTGATTTAGCAAAAGCACAATGGAACTCAGGATTACAAGATGGCTTACGAGTTGAGGTTTCGGTAAACTGTGAAGGAAATTTTACCACCATCTATGAAAAGGATGACTTGGAATTGTCTACCCTACCCAATTATAATACGACTGATAATTGGCAACCATTAAATGCTGGCCACTGGAGAACGGAAGAGATAGACTTAACACCCTACCTAGGACAAATTATTCAGTTTAGATTTGTTAATATTAGTGGCTTTGGAAATAGTACCTACATTGATAATATTAACTTAAATCAAACTTTAGTAGGAATAGAAGAATCTATTTCATCTAAAATCGAAATATTTCCGAACCCTGCTTCAGAGACGATAATTTTAACATGGGATAATCAATTCGAAACAGAAGATGCTTCTATTGTAATTACTAATAATTTAGGACAAACAATTTCTAAGCAAACATTCAGTAGTAATTCTAATCTGGTGATTGATGTTTCAGATTATGTAACAGGATTATACTTCGTTACGATAAGCTCGAAAGATGTTTCAGCAACCAAAAAGTTGATTATCGAATAGCAGATGTGAATCAGGAGTTGGAATTTAATTTAAGGCTCCATTGATAATAATCAAAAGAGATAAAAGAAAAATAATTTTTATTGTTTTTGGAAATAGATGCTAAGTCTTTTTGTAATTGAAGAATGAAAGTATTTCTTTGGTCTGGATGCTTTAATATGGAATGAATAAACGTATAGAAACTTCTAATAAGCGCTTTATCTCTTTCATATTTTATCTCTAATTTTTTCAATAAAATAATTTCTGATTCGATAAGTTCTAGGTAGTTTAATTCAAAATGAACAATTATAGAAAATAATCTTGCTTGCACCTCACTGTATGAAGAAACACCTATTTGATACCATAAGTTACAATAGTGGATGCCCTTGTCATATTGTTTAAGAATTATAGTTGCTCTCACAATCACCATGAGTAAATACTGAATATGAGATTTTTCATATTGCGCTGTGTAGCTATCGATTAAATCAAAAGACAAGGTTAAGTATTCCTCCATCATCTGTTTATCATTTGCGTAATAAGCAAATTCCAAACCTCGAGCATATAAAATGTATTTCATATACAAAATCGAAATATCTTTTCTCTCTGATAGTTCTATTAGTATTTTTTTTCCACGTTCAAAATGACTTCTATTGCTAACGAGTGCAGCATGAAAAATATAATTACTCAATGCTGGTAATGTTTGGCTATTGTCAAATAGATGAATATTTTGATTCATAAATTCAACATATTGGACTGATATGTTTAGACCGGACTCGAAATCCCTGGTTAGATAGCTAATTAAGACCTGGATATAAAACCAATGTTCTTTCGCTTTTATACTCATGCATTTTTTGTCACTTGCAATCAAGGGATTGGAATAAATCTTTTTTAGGTCTTCAAGGTTATTATTAAGGATCTTATTGCTGAATTGAAATTCTCGTATTTCTTGGCGAAGAATATGGTAATCATTCAAATTTTGAATGATAATAATTGTCTTAGTTCTTTGTTGATGTAATTGTTCGAGCTTAGCTTTATAACCAATAATTCCTTCTTTAAATATCAATATTTCTTCTTGTTCTATCAATCTTAAAATCCAGGTAAATTCTTCTTGTTTTATAGCTGTTTTTTTAATGGTTTTGAGCTTTTTCAAAGCATCCTTTTGGAACCCTTTCGCAGCTAAGCTTTCAACGATGAGGATTCCTTTTTGGATTTGATTTCTCTTTGTTTTGTTCATATTAAAATTGAACAAACTGAGTAAGATTTTTTCTTTTAAGTAGTTGACTTCAGAACTCAGATATTTTTCAATGGTTGTTCCTTTAAAGTGATCAGCCAATGTGTTTTTATCAAATTCTTTCGATTTTTCTATTACATTATAAATTCTCAAATAATTTTTATTCTCTTTACTCGCATAAATTTTCGCATTACGCTTGAAGTACCCCTTTTCACTTTGAGTCATACTCTTGACTAAGTTAAATAATAATATACTCATTTGAAATCCTTATTTAATTGCGTTTTACACCTAATTCAATCATAAATATAGCATAATAATAAGAATTCAAATTCCTTAATTTTCAAAATTTATATTTTTTTTCAAAACCTACTTGAAATATATTTGATATAGAAAAAATAGGAACAAGATCGGTGGGACTGTTCCACAAAGTGTGTCAATTTTTCACGCAGCCTTGTGTTCCCTGAGACCATGCTCGGGACAGGCTCTAAAGGAAAGCCTACCCGCTACATGCTTTAACTAAACAATCTCAGGTCGGTCATTGTCCAGCCTATTTCTTTTTAGATTTAATCTATTTTCTAATCTTAAAATCGTAATTATTATGAAATCAATTTTACTACTTATTTTCTCTTTTGGTTTGATTGGTGTCGCGCTTGGTCAAGAAGTTTTATTTTCCGAGAATTTTGAAAATTATACCAACGACCAGAATGTCAGCCCTCAATCTCCATTTATCGACACCTGGAGTGGAGGATCTGCAGACGACGCACTCATTAGTCAAGAACAAGCAAATAGTGGTTCACAATCACTTAAAATAGCGAATAATAATGGCGTCCAGAGTGATTTAATTCTACCTTTTGATAATTTTACAACTGGAACTGTAGAGGTAGAATTTTTTATGTACGTCCCAGAACAATCTGGCGGATATTTCAATTTTCAAAAAACATCGAATCCAGGAGAGGAGTGGGCTTTTGAAGTGTATATTGGAGATATATCTTGGCATATAGTTGAAGGTGATACTGCCATGTTTGATTTTCCATTCGATACATGGAATAAGTTTACTATATCCGTAAATCTTGATACTAGCATTGGCAACATTTCACTAAATGATAATCTTTTAGATATATGGATTTGGACTTCTACACCGGATACACCTAATGGACTAAATCAATTGGGTCGAATAAATCTTTTTGCGGATGCTCCTTTCAACTTGCCTTCTTTAGCTTACTACGACGATATTACTGCCACCTTTACGGAGGAAGGAACCGTTAATACCAACGAGACTGACCTAAAAGAGACCGTCTCAATTTATCCCAATCCAGCAAGCGAATTTATTTCCATATCTTTAGAAAACGCTTCGAGTGGTACAGCTACGATTCTTAATTCTTCAGGAAAAGCGGTAATGAATAAAGTACTTAATAGTGCAGAATCAATTTTAAACATAAGTAACTTAAATGCTGGGCTCTACCTTATTAATATTGATGATGGAAAAAAACACTCTACAAAAAAGGTGATCATTCATTAGTCTTTTAATGATGATTTGATAGCAGCAATAACAATGCAAATCTTAAAATTAGTATTTTCTATTGTTTGCTGATTCAATAAAATAACTACTGTTTTATAAACCGCGTAGTACGCGATCCGTACCCTACGTGGTGCGAGAGGTGCACCTCGGCTAGTTTGCTAGTCGAGGTCATCTACTCGATTCTCGGCTGCCTTCCTTTTCAGTTCAAAATGTTTATTCCATTGTTTTGCGGTCATTTCGACAAATTCTTCAAATTTACCTACTCCTTTTATTCTGTACATCATTCTTTCAGGTTGATTTGGTATTGGTTCTGTAAATTGGAATGCATTATCGTGTGAAAACAATTTCACCTCTTTTGTTCTTCTGTCATAAAAGTATTTTGCCCCGTTTGCCTCTCTGGTGAAAAATACAGAATTTGATAAATCCATTGGGTTGCAATTGCTTTTTACGCACCATTCTAGGTAATAGTCTTCCCAATCTAATTTATCAGTATTCATTGAGCCTACAAACATAAAATCCTGATTTAAGGTCAAAGTATAGTTGTAGTTTACTCCATTAACTTCAATGGATTCTGGTCCGTTAAATGATTCAATTATTCCGCCGATATTATCAATTAAAATTTGATGTTCCTCGATTAATTGAATGCTCGGTTTGTCAAACTGGCACATCCAGCCGCTTATTTCGTCACCTATTTCCCAAGTGAAAAGAATCAATGACTTTCCTTTAAATTCAATTCCAGTTTTTACACTTCCATTTATCAAGTCAGTTGTTATTGGATAGATTTCTTTGAATTTTTTCGTCAAATTGAATTTATCAATTTCAAATACTTCGATTGGTTCTTTTTTGTAATTGAACCAACTTATTTCATTTTTGAATGCTTGGAAGTACTTGTTCATTTTTTCTTTTTCTTGGTTGCCGAGAACGG
>JALZUU010000706.1 GCA_023300665.1 Saprospiraceae bacterium
ATTTCTTTGACATAGCTAAGGCCCAAACCATGACCTTTTACATTATGTCTATCTTGTGTTGGTATTCTATAAAATCGATCAAAAATCTGTTTTAAATGCACTGTAGAAATCCCAGAACCATTGTCGCTGATGGATAGATTTATAATGTTATTTTCTTTTTTTGCCTCTATGGAAATGGTCGGTTCATGCGCACTATATTTGAGCGCATTGTCTAGCATATTATAAAGGACATTGCTGAGATGGACGGTGTCTCCTTGGAGGTATAAACCATCTTCAATATTGATATTTAGGGTAGCGTTTTTTTGTTCCAAGGTTACTTTCATGGAGCGGACAATTTTTTCTATGATGGTTGATAGATTGATTGTTTCTAGATTAAGATTTGGATTTTTACTTTCAAACTGCGCAATATTTAAAACCTTATCTACTAGTAAGGATAATCGGTTGACTTCATTTCTAGAAATATCTACATACTCTTTGGTTTTGGCGGCATCTTCTACAGGATCAAAATCAGTAATAGCTTCTAATGCTACGCCGATTGTGGCAAGTGGCGTTTTGAGTTCGTGGGTCATATTGTTGATGAATTCACTTTTTGTTTTTACCAGTTGTTCTTGTTTTATCGAATTTTGGAGTAGGGTCCAAAATGCAAGACCTACGATACTTAGAAGAAATAGGCTGAATAAGATATTAGGGAATATTTTTTTTAGAAGATAAGTTCGGTAGGAAGAAATGACCACTTCCCATCTATTATTTCCAAAAGTATGAGATTCATAGGTTATTTTAAAATCATCGGTATGGGTGTTGTCAGATTTTACCACAGTATAGGAGGATGGAAGTTTTTTTGCGATCAACTTTTTATGAAATAGTGCATAGGTTTCTTTGTCTTTATCAATGGAAGAAGTGAATAAATCATAGAGCATGTTTTCTTTAGGATTTTTTTTGCTGGAGGAAGTAAAAGGATCTTTTTCGTCTATAGAATCTCTTTTAGCCCAAATTAGACCTCCTTTTTCATTCTGTACTAATCTGAATTCAGAACTATTAGTGGTGGTGCTTTTTTGGTTTGGCGAATCATCTATCATAAATATTGACAACGATTTTATAGTGTCTTGAGCGGATGTCTTTGAAAAATCACTTCCTTCTTCTTCAAAAGAAGTGATTTCTATTTTTGGCACGAACTGTTTTTTTGATACGATGGTTATGTTGTTTGAATCCTTAGAGGTAGTTTTACTGACGAATGAAAAAATATCCTTCACATAAGCATCTTTGACCTCATTATAAGCCGCACCTAGTTCATATCGAATATCTGTCGCCAATTGATTTTTAACTTTTGAATAGGCCTGGTAATTCCAATAGCCAATGAACAGGGAAAGTACGATTAGACTCAGTAGAATGAGCACCCAAGACCATCTTTTATTTTTTTCTGTATTCATGTTGATAAAGTTCATGGGACTATATCACTAAGTGTACCATTTGGCAGCCCGCGCCTTGTGTTTCCCGAGGCGATGCTCGGGACAGGCTATAAAGGAAAGGCCTTCGCGCTGGCACACTTTAACGGAACAGCCTCAAGTTCCTTACGAATATAAGGAGTAAACTGATTGGTTGTTGTTTTTATTAACCTTAATTAACCTTTCTTCTACCTTAATTAACCTAGTCTCGAAGTTCCTTTCTCTAATTTTGTACCATTAAAAAGTATTCTTAATCAAATAATTTCAATATGAAAAATCTAATCAACCTTTGCTTTTTATTTCTTCTAACGATCTCGTTAACTGCTCAAGATTCAGGAGAAATTTATTTTACCGTAAAACAAAAATTGGAATTTAAAGCCCCCGCAGGAGTAGACTTGTCAGGGATGCTTCCAACAGAAATGGTAGAAGATAAAGTATTATTATTCAATAAAGAGCAATCTGTTTTTTATGATGGACCAGAAGAAGAAGAGGAAAAAACGCTAAGCTCAGACGATGGTTCATTTACGATGACAATATCCGAAAGTGAAATAGAAAGTAGATTTTACACAGATCTTAAAACGCAAGAGACTTTTTACCAACAAGGATTTATGGAGAAACCATTTATCATTTCAGGAAAAACAGAAAAGCTAAAATGGAAACTTACTTCGGAAAAAGTAAAGTATCTAGGCTATGAATGCATCAAAGCTACGACGACGATAGAAGAAGATGAAAAAATTAAAGAGATAGTAGCATGGTTTGCGCCAGCTATAAAATTTTCAGTAGGTCCAAAAAGTTATGGACAACTCCCCGGTGCCATTCTGATGTTATCTATTGATGGAGATAAAACAGAAATTAAAGCAACTAAAATAGTTTTAGATTTAGATGCTACGATAGAGAAACCAATCGATGGAAAATTAGTAACCGAAGAAGAATTTGAAAAAATCATGGAAAGTAAAATGATTGAAATGAAAAAAGCATATGGCGGTTCTAGAGCTTCTGGAGTCACGATCATGAAATCAAATTAATCAAACAAATAAGGGCTGTTTCTCTAAGTGTGTCATTTTGCCCGCCCGCACCTCTCATCCTAAAGGAAGCCTTGCGCGCTGACACACTTTAAGTGAAGAGTCCCACAAATGCGCTCCTATTAAACCCTTCAAAAATTTATTATGAAAACGTCATTGACCTTCTTTTTGTCTCTATTATTTTATACCAGTTTGGTAGGTCAATCATTTACGATAGAAGGGATGGTTCAAGATGAGTCATCTATAGGTTTGGCGGGTGCGACGGTCGTCGTTTTGGATAATGTAGATACGACGATGATGGCTTTTGGTATTACGAATGAGGAGGGGAAATTTAAAATCCATGAGATACCTTCAGGAGCGCATTTGTTACAGATAACCTACACAGGGTATCGAGATCAGCAGATTCCTTTTTCAATAGATTCGGAAAAGAAAATTTTTGAAAAAATTACGATGTCAATGTCTACTGAATTGCTGGAAGAAGTAAACGTAAAAGCGGAACATATTCCAATGGGGATTTTAGGAGATACGATCAATTATAATGCGAGTGCTTTTCAGACGCAACCTGGAGCAACGGTAGAAGATCTCTTGAAAAGACTTCCTGGCGTAGAAGTAGCAAGAGATGGAAGTATTAAAGCACAAGGAAAGGATGTACAAAATGTGCTGGTAGATGGAAAGGAGTTTTTTAGCGATGATCCTACGATTGCGACCAAAAATCTAGAGGCAGAAGCAGTAGATAAAGTGCAGGTCTTTGATAAGCAATCTGAAGAAGCGGAATTTACTGGAATAGAAGATGGAGAAAAGAAAAAAACAATTAACCTTAAACTCAAAGAAGGATATAAGTCTGGAGGTTTTGGTAGAGTAGAAGCGCATGGAGGAACCGCAAATGCACATCTAGCAAAAGCCAATTATAATAGATTTTCTCAATCTTTACAGGCTTCTCTGATTGCCAATACCAATAACTTAAATGAGCAAGCATTTAGTTATAATGAGTATTCAGAATTTATGGGCGGATTTCAGAATGCGATCGCGGCTGGTGGATTGACAAAATTTGGAGTCTTATCTCCAAATCAAAGAAATTCGAAAGGGATCAATAACCAAAAATCAGTAGGGATGAATCTGAATTTTAGTAAATCAAAAAAACTCAAACTCAACGCCAATTATTTATTTGCCGGATCAGACCGAAGAATTCGAGCAACAGAAAATACAGCGACTTTTGGTGAAAATTTTAACTTCCAAATTCAGGATACGACCGCTAGCGAAAATGATATCTACCAACATCGTTTGAATACAAAATTGAAACTCAATCCATCGCCGAGTATGAGTATTATTTGGAATAATAAGTTTTTTGGGTTGATAGATAATCAAGTCAAAAATTCTCAGTCAGAATATTTGGAAGAAAATCTTATCATAAATACGACCACAAACGATCTAGACCTAGAAAGTAATTCGCTAAGTTTTAATTCTAATTTAATCGTTAGAAAAAAATTAAAAAAGAAAGGTAGAAATTTTTCACTAACGGCAGGATATGAACATCTAAATAGAAATGAATTACTGGATTTTGAAAGTAGTCTTTCTTCCATAATAAACTTGATTAATACCGATCAAATACAAGATTTTACCAACCGACAGGAAACCCAAAATGCGACGTTTAGCTTCACGGAACCAATAGGAAAAAAAGTCTATTTAAACACTAGCTATGGTTATTTAGATAAGTCGGAAAATCCTGTGCGAGTATACTTCAATAGCGTAGGATCGGAGATGATCTTTGATGAGGATCTTAGTGGGAATTTCACCAAAGATTGGAGGTCTCATAATATTGGATTTTCTATCAAAAAAAATCGTAAAAAGCTGAAATTAAATTCAGGAATAGACCTTCAAATTATTTCCCTCAATACATTTGATAATAAAATTGCGCTCAATAATATAGATCGAATATATTGGCTTCCTTCGGGGTCTGCGGAATGGAGACTAAAAGGATCTAAACGGGTCAGACTAAACTATAACACCAACATTCAAGAACCATCAATCGGGCAGATGGTCAATCAGGTAAATAACGCGAATCCGAATCTTAGAATTTTAGGAAATCCGAATCTAGTTCCAGAATATACCCATACTTTTTCCTTGAATTATAATTTCTTTGACTCTTTTAATTTTTCTAGTCTTTTCTGGAATCTATCGTCCGTACTATCTCCTAATAAAATAGTCAATGCTCGATCTTTTGTAGATGGTGTGGTGACTGAAATACGTCCGATTAATTCTACTGCTTTTTCCGCTTTTGCTGGATACATCCACTATTCGACACCTATTCGAAAATTAAAAATAAAAGTAGGTATGAATAGCCGAGTAAATTACAGTCGTTATAATACTATGGTGGAAGAAGAGATGACCAACTTCTCTAATGCAAGCCTAAGTTCAAAGTTTACGATTGAAAATAGAGGCAAAGATATTTTTGATATAGTGGGAGGAATAGATTTAAGTCTTTCTGCATTTTCGAGTGAGGTAAGTTCTAATTTTAGCAATCCATTTTTTAATTATGATCTTTTTCTTGATGGATATGTAAATCTTGGAAAGGATTGGTCGATCTCTAGTAAGTATGATTTACGAACTTATAATAGTGGATTTTTTAATAATCGTAGTATTATAAATTTATTGCAAGCTTCCATACAAAAGGCCATCTTGGATAAGCAATTAATCATAAAATTGACTGCTTTTGATTTGTTGAATCAGAATCTAGGAATAGATAGATCTGGGAATGTAAATACTTTGTCGAATAGTCGATTCAATACCTTGGGAAGATATTTTTTGATCGGTGCTTCTTATCGAATAGGGGTTAAGAAGAAGAGTGATATGGAAGTGTTTGGGAAGTGAAATTTGGGCAAAAATGAATATTTAACATTGAATATTCATTATTCAATATTGAATCACAAACGTAAATACCGCGATACAAGATTCTGCTTTAAATTTTTGATATATCAAATAAAAACATTTTTAAATGTATAAGAAATAAATTAAAATTTTTTCAATAAGTTTAGGGTAGATTGAGGCACTAGCCAGAAGCATTTATCCTCTCTAAAAATTGATTCGAGGAAGATGAGGTTGCTTTACTTTTGTACTGCTCTTTCAAATAAACATACTTTCCCTTCTTTATAATGATCAGGAAGTCCGGTGGTGTTTTTCAGTTTTTCGGCTCCTAAAAAATCAAAACCAAATTTTTGATAATGCTTAATCAATCCTTTGTTGAGGCCAACGGTGTCCATTCTGATATATGTTAAATTATTTTCATTCCCATAATTATCTGCCCAAGCTACGATTTTTTTTACAAAATTTTGTCCCCGAAAATCAGGGTTTGTTGCGATTCGATGAAGGTAAACAGCAGGTGTGTTGTTTTTTTCTCCCCAGATTAATTCATCGTCTAGTGCGGTTACCCAAATACAAGCGATTTGATCTTCCAATAAAATTTTCCATTGTCTTTTCTCTTTAATTTCTGTATCAATTAATTCTGGTGAAAATTTGGGCCAAGCCACTTGGTTTTTAGATTTCATATAAGTGGTAGCGGTCCGATATAGTTCGAAGATTTTAGGTACGTCTTTTAATTCACTGTTTTTTATTTCTTGCATAGTTTATAGTTTTTATGCTTTCATTTTTTTAAACAACTTCCTTTTAAACATATATCCATTTTTATTCTGTTACTGTTAAAGATAATAAAATCACCTATTCCTATAAATAATCTATTTAATCAACTTTTTACTTGCTCCGTAAAACTGTCACAATTAAAAGAAAAAATTCCTTTTAAAATGGCGTCATTTTTGTTTGTTGAAACTCTATAAAACATATAATAAGGTTGATATGACAGTAGATACGCTTCAAAATAAACAAGTAGACAGAAAGAAACTGATTCAAAGCTATGGTTTTGTAGAAAACCTTTCATCAAATGAAAACTTTCTGCAAGAGTATTTAGAGCTAGCAACAAGGATTTCAGGAGTTAATATTGCATATATCAGTCTTTTAGATGATGAAAATCAGTATATTTTATCTCAGCGTCAAGCCAATCTTAAAACCATTAAAGTGGGAAATTCGATTTGCCAATTTACGATCAAAGATGATCAAATATTGGTGATTGAAAATACACTAAATAATGATTTGACCAGTTGTTTACCTCAAGTGGATAATGAAAATGGCGTGAGATTCTACGCAGGTTGTCCATTAATTAATGATGAAGGTATTAAAGTGGGAGCGCTATGTGTGATGAGTAAGGAACCTCATTCATTAACCAAGACTCAAAAAGATACCTTGGTTGTTTTAGGAAAACAGATTATGACTACCTTAGACAACCAAAGGAATATGATCCAGTTGATTAAAAAAATCAATACAAATTTTAAACCTGCTGCCTGTGTTGATCTGAATTGCCTGCAAGGAGAACTTGCGCACTTACAAGATGAGGTAATTGTTCAGAATAAGTTAATCAGAAACCAAAAAGTCGCTTTAGAAAAGCTAAATAAAGAGTTACAAAACTTTGCCAATATGGTAGCGCATGATGTTCGTGCACCTTTGAGAACCATCAAAAGCTTTATTGAATTTCACGAAAAAGACCTAGAAAGAGGTAATTATTCTTATAACAAAGATTATATAGATTTTATCAAACAGGCGACAATTAACTTAGATGATTTAACATTGAATCTCCTAGATTATGCTAAGTTTGGCGCAGATGCAATCAAAAATGAAACCCTAAGCTTAAATCAAATTTTAGAAGCCGTTACTTTAAATTTAACAGAGACCATCACTACGGCTAATGCAGAGGTTAAATTACCTACGGATTCATTTAGTGTCTTCGGGAAAAAATTACAATTGATTCAGCTATTTCAAAACTTAATTTCTAATGGGTTGAAATATCAAGATGGAATAAACGTAGCTTGTGTTTCTGTTCAAGCCAAACTAGTAAATGGAAAGGTGCGTGTCTCTGTTCTGGATAACGGAATTGGAATTTCACAGGAAAATTTAGAAAAAATATTTCAACCTTTTATACGATTACATTCCGCTGGTAAATACAGTGGAACGGGTATTGGTTTAGCTACCTGTAAGAAAATTGTTGACGAGATAGGGGCCGAATTTATGGTGACCAGTGAGCTTGGAAAGGGAACTACGTTTAGCTTTGATTTACCGATACATGGTTGAGTGAACTCCATAGCCGTCAGGCTAACGAGTGAATAATTTCTAAAGGAGATAATCTTGGAGGTCTCCCCTTAATTTGTCGGACCTCTTTTTTTGCTTTTTTAT
>JALZUU010000707.1 GCA_023300665.1 Saprospiraceae bacterium
AAATAAGGCTCTACCATTGTTTTCAAAACAAATATAGCTTGTCCTGTTGCTTCCTGTGGAGATGATCCTTTGTCCATAAAATAATCTTCCAAGCGAATTTGAGATTGAAGATAGGATGCTTTTAGGGGCAGACTCCATTTTTTTAAGATCGCAGCTTTCTCACTCCATAATGCTATTTCATCCCAGAATTCCTGGTTCCAAATAAGCACTTCTGTTCGTTGCTCATCGGTTAGCTTTTGTGAAGACAATAATAACGCGGCTCTTTGAGCAGCAGCCGTTTCAAGTTCCACTTCTGTTGGTTCTTCAGCACAGAGTTCGCTGGTAATCTGACGTAGAAGGTTTAGCTCCTCCCAATCAAAAAGTGGGTCTGCATTTTTGGTATAATCCTTATCTGGATCTGTTCCACCTTTAGATTGTAAAGTGATGTTACAATCATTATAGGTTAAATATTTTCGAAATTTACTGTTTTGAGTTAGCAAAGCGTGCCAGCTCTGTGCCGTACCTTTTCCATAAAATCCATCAAGGCTTTTAGTATAAATTTTTTCTTCTTTTAATAAAGTCTGTAGTTTCAAAACAGAAGTTCGTTTTGACTGAGGCCGAATTTTTGGTGCTGCGACCGTGCTTATTTTAATTTTTGGTGCGCTCACTGTTTTTTCTGTTAAAATATCTTTGGACTTTTCAGCTGGAACTCGAGCAGGTGGCGTTGGTCGATTATCCTTCGTTTCTGATTCTATGCGTTTATTAGCAACATTACCATACGTTTTAGGAATCTTCGTTTTAGTTGGGGTAGTTGTCGAAGATGGGGCCGTATTGATCTTGGCCTTTTTTACTACCATAAGGTTAGGGCCTTTTTTTACTTCCGCAGGACCTTTTTCAGCTAAAACTTCCTGAACTTGAATAATCTGCTCTACTGGTGCAAGGACAATATTTTTGATAGGAATACCTGCTTCAAATTCAGTAACCTTTCGTAAATGATCAGGGTTGATAGATTTAACTTGTGCATTGACTAATCCAATTTTTCGAGTAGCAGCCAAAATGCGATTGGCTTCGTCAGCAGTCCCATATTGTCCAGCATAAATATCAATCTGATTATTGTTGATAAGAGCGTATAATTTTCCAGCTCGATTATAATCTGCCCAGTTAATTGGTCCATTTAGGCGCTCCGTTCCTAGATAAACACTATAGGTTTGAGCGTTGACATTTATTTTTTTTCGAGTAACAAAAGCATCGGGATATCCATTATTTTTAACCTGTCCGAGGGTTTTATAAGCAACTGTTTCGTTGGGATAACGGCCAAGGTAAATTCTTGTCAGATTTTGTTCAGCAGCTTCAGCATACATAAATCCGAATGACTGAACTCGATTAAAATCTTCCATTTTAGGTTTAAAAAATGCACCAATATGTACTGTATAATCATACTCCGTCACCGAATCTTGTGCTGTCAATGCCATACCAAAGAGGCTAAAACATAGAAAAAGTAACAGGTTTTTACCGTTTTTCATGAACGTAAGTTTTTTTAGGATCAATAAAATTGCTCAGAAAAGCGAATAGATCGTTATCTCTAACACTTACTGTGATTCCTTAAACGTAAAGATAAGGCATAATAATATTAGAAGTGATTTAAAATCTATTAAAACTTAGACAAAGTGTTTCAACATTAAAACCTCTCGATCATTCAATAATCTATATTTTCCACGAGGAATATCTTTTTTTGTCAAACCAGCATAGTATGTTCGATCAAGCCGAACAACATGATAACCTAAATGTTTAAAGATGCGACGAACGATTCGATTTCGTCCTATATGAATCTCAATACCGACTTCATTTTTGCCCTTATCTTTTACATAGGATACTTTATCCACTGGTGCGAGTCCATCTTCTAAGGTCAATCCGTCTTGAATTTCTTTTAAGTGTTCTTCGGTGATAGGTTTATCCAATACAACATGATAAATCTTAGTGACTTCGTGGCTTGGGTGAGAAAGTTTTTTAGCCAAGTCACCATCGTTGGTTAAAAGTAAAAGGCCGGTGGTTTCTCGATCCAATCTTCCTACCGGATAGATTCGTAGTTTAATCGTTGGGTCCATCAAATCCATAACGGTCCGACGATTTTTTTCGTCACTAACGGTCGTTACAGTATTTTTAGGTTTGTTGAGTAAAATATAAATCCGTTGTGTTTCTGGTTCGATTGGTTCGTTGCGATAAGTAACTTTATCAGTTGGTTTGACTCGGTGTCCAGGTTCAGTGACCACTTCGCCGTTGACCGTCACTAAACCATCCATGATATATTCAGAGGCTTTACGTCGAGCGGCTACTCCACAGTGAGCCACGTATTTATTGAGGCGCATACTTTCTTCCTGAGCAGGAGGAGGTGGTGGAAGTTTTGGTTTCCGTTTATTAGCGAAGGGGGAATTATTAAGGTTATCTTTTTTTTTCAAAATCTAAGGTTATTAAGCAATAAAAGATTGCTCTTAAAAGTGTTTTCTTGCAGAACCTGTCCCGCTTTGCGGGAGAACGCAAATTACGCAGAGATTCTTTAACGTGTATATCTTTTAGCGTAAATACTTTGAAGCTGTTCAACTTTACTTTTAGGAGTGAGGGTAATAGCCATTATTAAAATGGAATATCGTCGTTGTTCATTTTTGAAGAACGCGTAATGATGGCCGGATTTGCACCAGCATCGTCAACTAATCCGCTAAAGTCAGGATCATCTAAATCAGTAAACTTCGCAAACCGATCTGTAAATTTCAGTTTTACTGTTGCCAAGGCACCGTTACGGTGTTTGGCTACGATAATTTCTGCTACTCCTTTTAAAGACTGACCTTCTTCGTCTTCTAAAATTTGATAGTATTCAGGACGATAAATAAAGGAAACGATATCCGCATCTTGCTCGATCGCTCCGCTTTCCCGAAGATCCGACAGCATCGGTCGCTTAGACCCTCCTCTAGTTTCCACCGCACGACTCAACTGAGAGAGTGCAATTACTGGTACGCTCAACTCCTTGGCCAAGGCCTTTAGAGAACGAGAGATCATACTAATTTCTTGTTCACGATTACCTTTATTTTCTCCTCCTCCCG
This sequence comes from Saprospiraceae bacterium, assembly GCA_023300665.1. Classification (GTDB taxonomy): domain Bacteria; phylum Bacteroidota; class Bacteroidia; order Chitinophagales; family Saprospiraceae; genus JALZUU01. The sequence continues at coordinate 3,075 of JALZUU010000707.1, forward strand.
TCATCAATTGAAGGTAATCAATGATGATCATTTGAATATCGTGCTGCATCTTTAAACGTCGACATTTCGCTCGAAGTTCAAAGATATTAATCCCTGGTGTATCATCAATAAAGATGGGAACTTCAGACATTTTTTCGATGGCACTTTGTAATTGTTGCCATTCGTAATCTTCCAGTTGTCCCGAACGAAGTTTACTACCTGAGATTTCTGCTTCCATCGAAATCAACCTTTGCACTAGCTGAAGATTGGACATCTCCAGCGAAAATATCGCTACTGGCTTCTTAAAATCTACGGCTGCATTTCGCGCCAAGGCTAGTGTGTAACTCGTTTTACCCATTCCAGGACGAGCCGCTACAATAATCATATCAGAAGGTTGCCATCCAGAAGTTAGACGATCTAATTCGGTAAATCCAGTTGGTACCCCTGTCAGACCTTCTTCTTTTTCCGACATTTCCTCTAATTGTTTGAGGGCTTTGGCTGCTAGGGATCCCATACTTTCGTATCCTCGACTTAGGTTTTGTTGGGTAATATTAAAAAGTCCTTGTTCTGCTTCGTCCAAGAGACTAAAAACATCCGTGGTATCTTCATAAGCATCTCGGATAATTTTAGTGGAAACAGTAATTAATTCTCGTTGAATGTGTTTTTGAGCGATGATTCTCGCGTGGTATTCGATATTGGCTGCAGAAGCAACTCTGTTGGTTAGTTCCACTAAATAATAAGGACCGCCAGCTTTGTCAATATCGCCGGACTTTTTGAGTTCTTCTGTAACGGTTAATAAATCAACCGGTTGTGTTTTTTCAAAAAGGCGCAACATAGCTTTGTAGATCAAGGTATGTGCATCTGCATAAAAACTTTCGGGTCGTAAAATATCCAATACAATAGAGAGCGCATCTTTGTCAAGCATCACCGCTCCCAACACTGCTTCTTCTAGTGGCAGGGCTTGCGGTTGGACCTTTCCAAAGACATAATTAGAAAGCTGATTCTCTTTCTTTTTATTATTACCTCGGTAATTGTCTTTTTTCTTGGATGGATCGTATTTGTCAGACATTTTTGATGCTTAATTATCGTTCTTTAAAAACCTATTACAACAAAGCTAATCTTTACGTCGCAGGATTTCTTTTTTAAAATTTGTGAACAAGCTTGAGCGATTGTGGATAACTTTCAAAACAATGTGGATAACTCTGTGTAAAAGCGATTAAACTCTGTCATTTTAGTGTAAATCAAGGTGTCAACTTTATTATGATTCTAAATCAATATAAATTTAATTTAATTTCATAATAATCTAATTAGTAAAATTTTAGCTATCAAAAAACATAATCATTTTAGCTATTAAAAAATATTTTTTGATCAAAAAAGAATAAAAAACCCAATCATTTTTAATAATGTGGATTTCGTCAAAAAAATGTTAGTAATGTGGATAAGAAATTAATTTTTTTAACTATTCGCCTTTTTTGAAAGCAAAATCTACCGAAACAAATATAAACATTTTGTTGTAAAAATGCAAAATTCTAATTATTTTAGTGCCATTATTAGCCATTGAATAAATTAATGAACTGGAAAACACTGGTAAAAATAGGGTTGATTGGTACGGATCGTAGTAAGATTTCTGAAGAGATGCTCCATAAGTTGGAAGAGATGGGAATTAAGGACGAAGATCCTGCTAGGCTAATTCTCAAAGCTGCATCCACACTAAGTATGATGAGAAAAGCAGGAGTACAACCAAAAAATTTTGAAGGAGATTTGCCGCTTGCGACTGAAAAACACCAAACAACTATTTGCAGTAAAAGAGCGATTCAGTATCTGAATATGATTTTAAAAAGAAACGATCTACCAATTCTTATAGAGTTTCTCGCTATTCTAAAAAAATATAATAAATCATTACCACCAGAATCACTTCCACTTATTCTAAACAAAGCAGTTAAAACGCCAAGCATCTGGGAGGCGCTTAACCCTGTAATTGGTGACCGCGGTCGCTGGCTGATGGCCCAAAATCCTAATTGGTCAATATTAAACTATACCCCAACATTAGATGATTGGGAAAATGGTGATACAGCAAAAAGAGCCGCCTATTTACGTTACCAAAGATCCATTAACCCTACCCATGCTCTTAGCATTTTAGAAGAGACTTGGCCACAAGAAAATACTATCGTTAGGAAAAAATTATTAGATGTTTTAGCAATTGGATTATCAAAAACGGATGATATTTTTCTATCCGCTCGCTTAGAAGAGAAGCAAAAAAATATCCGTGAAAAGGCAGCTAATCTACTCTCCAAAATCCCGGCCTCTTCTTATAATCAGCGGATGCTCGCTCGATTAAAAAAATTAGTCAAGGTCAAAAACATCAATAAAAAGTCTGTCCTAGAAATCAAAATTCCCAAAGGGGTAGATGATACGATGATCAAAGATGGAATAAAGGCAAGTCTACAACTCTACCGAAGTGGAAACAAGGCGAGCCAGTTAGCACAAATGATCCATAAATTACCACTAGATTATTGGAACGATCTCACTGGATTAAGCCCTTCAGAGTTGCTTCCGCTATTTATCGAAAATGAGTACGCCTACTTACTATTAAATTCAGTTTCAGACGCAGCAGCTCACCATAACGATGAAGAATGGAGTAAATTAATTTTAGAAAAATGGCTTACTAAAAAAGAAGATAAGCTATGGCAAAACTTTGCTCCTTTACAGCTAATCTCAGTACTCAATCAAGATGCGTACGATCAACTAACGGTAACTGGATTTAAAAATATTAAATTTTTACCTGCCGAAAATACACCCTTAGATTTCTTATTGCAACAAGGAAAACATGAGTGGAAAGAAGCGTTATCTCTTAGTTTTTTTGATCGACTAAAATCTTGGTTAAATTCTTCTGAAGCTACGCATTGGGGAGACTGGCATATTCGTAAAATTCTAAGTATTGCGGGATTGCGGGTACCTTCGTATTTATATCCTAAAATAAGTAAAGGTTGGCCAGAACATTTGCCTGTTTGGAGTGGTTGGGAAAGAGATATTTCGGGGAGTTTGACAAGCTTGGAATTGCGCTATAAAATTGAAAAAGCACTAAAAGAAAATCAATAAGTATTTATTTATGGTTGTTTTACTGCTTTCATTGGAATGCCGATGCACTGCTTTTCCATATAATCCATCATTCGGTTAATTAATTCTTTTGTATCCTCATCTAGATTTTCCATATCTTTTTTAAAGACCTTATTAATCGCGTGCGCCTTTACTGCCTTTATTTCTATCGGCACATTTTTCATGGCTTTAATAATCTGTCGTTGTCGGTGTAATTCTGTGAAAGCGTTGATTTTTCTTTTCAACATCTTTCTTCCTTTTACGACCTCATTTTGGCGAAAGCTAAGGTTCTCTTTGGCTAGATTACGTAAATCTTCAATCTCGATATATTGTACATTAAATTCGTTGACTACTTCTCGATCAATATTATTGGGAATAGCTAAGTCGATTAATAGTTTTGTATCCGTTTCTCCCTGAAGTAATTCGTGATATAATGAAGAATTGACTAATGCCCCCATAGACCCTGTACAGATAATCATCACATCAAATCCTTCTTGATAATCAGGTAAATCTTTTAGTGCAGCACCACGACCATTGATGATTCCAGCTAGGCTTTTTGCTCGATCTAAACTACGGTTAAAAATGGTTACGTTTTTAAACTCATGCTTACGTAGAAACTTCACGACCAAAGTATTTGTCTGTCCCGCACCTATTAGCAATATCCTAGCGTTGCGAGAAACTTTATGACCCAGTAATTTTTGGATAGCCAATGAAACAATCGAGACTGGTTTTTCTCCAATGCGTGTACGTGCATAGATTTCTTTTGCTCCTTCTACAGCAGCCGTCATAGCAATCCGAATATGATCCCCTGTTAGTTTTAAATCGTAGCATTTTTGATAAGACTCTCGCAATTGTCGAAGAATTTCTCGTTCTCCTACCACTAATGAATTCATAGAAGCAGCAACTTCAAAAAGATGATTCAACGCCTCACGTCCTTCATATTGAGCAACTTGATCGAGCGTAGCCGAATCAACTGAGTTATTGACATGTTGAAAAAAGGAATTGATAAAAGGAGCGTCTATCTTCTGATCGGTATAGAAAAAATACATAATTCGGTTGCAGGTAGATAAATACATAATTTCATCTATCTCGGCATGCTCTTTCAAAGAAAATAAATGAGCAGGTAGTTCTGTATCCTCACAAGAGAATGCATATTGTCCCAACGTACTTAGTTTGACATTATGATGAGTAACCGTTAATATTTTGTAGCCTCCGATCATTAAGTAAGGTTTCTTTCGTAGTTCGAGCTATTAGCTCGGTCTACAAAAGTAAAGTTTACAGGTAGAATTTTTGTCATAATACTGTGATAAGTAGGTAGCAGATACTAAGTTACCCATTTATAGTTAATGATAGACAATTTAAATGTCCATAAAAAGACGCTATTTATTTGATAATTACCTTCTCTGCGGCGTTAACAAATAATGTATTGCCTAGTTTTTCATATCCATCAAAAACATCTATTCCTTTTTGTTTGATAGCCTCGCCTCTAAATCCTAGTATAATCAAATCTGCATCTTTAGATTTTTCGTTAATGACTGCCCTTGAGTCTGTGTCTCCCTTACGAGGAATAAATTCTATATTATTTTGAGAAATGGGTAAATGTCCATCTTTGATTAAATCGAAAAGATTGCCGCGCTCTTCCTCTAATGACTCCTCTGGATATATGGCAAATATCTTAATAAAGCTATCTTTCCAATCATTGTGCCCAATTATAATGTATCCCAACAAAATCATTAGATTGGCATTTTCGTAATCAGAAGAACTGATCCAGATATGTATTTCTTTTTTAAAACCATATCCTCTTTCAGAACTACCCAATACTACTACGTCAAAATCAACCGACCGCACTAGCCCTAGATTTCCAATCATATTTTCTAAGTAAGCAGGCTTATATTTTGAGTATTCAAAAAGTAGTAAATTATTATCTGTCCCAGAGATTCCAGGCAATTGAATAGCCTGAGCAATAGCAGAGGTATAGGAGGGACTAACTAGGGTATCAATATAGATTTTACTATTACTAGTTTCCGCCATTTTTATCAATCGAGCTTTCGCTTCTCTCGCTTCTTGGTTAGTGGCTCTAGAAAGGTATCCTGTAATTTTATGTAAGTAGGTTCCAAAACCATATTTTTGAGATATCCACCTCAATAAATCAAAGGCTGCAAATCGCTCAAAAGAGTTTTCAGAAATACAGATGACTGATGGCCTCCAACTAACCGTTTGTTCCTTTTCTGATTTTTGTAAAAAGACTTGCAACTGCCGACTCAATTGAAAGATCGCTCCTTGAAAAATTAACGCTAGATTATTTTTTTCAGGATTATAATAACTTACCAGCAAGTAGAACAATCCGATTCCCATGATTGCAACTAAAGCATAAAGGGCATTCATAAAAAAGATCAAAACAATACAGGCCAACGCACCAAATAAGGAAATATACCATCGAGATTTAAAAGTAGGTCTATAAGACGGATCCGCCGCAAAATGCTGTAAAAAGGAAATCAAACATAACGCACCATAGGTAACCATAAAAAACATAGAAATAATTTCTGCTACAAAGTCTAACTGACCGATCGTCACAAAAATCAGTGCAATCAAAATAGTGACCACTGTTGCATTAAAAGGCTCATCATTACCTCCTTTTCCTTGAGACAACCAAGTATTTATTCCTACTGAAGGTAAAATATTATCTCGAGCAATTGCTTGCAAGGTACGTGGCGCCACCATCAAAGATCCTAGCGCCGAAGAAATTGTGGCAGCTGCCAACCCCAAAGGAATCAACCACCATCCTTGCCAAGCAATTTTTGCCATCACGAGACTATCTGTATTCGCTAGATCAACAGGACTGGCAGAAACCGCCATCTTATAAGCAATCAAAAAATACACCACCATTCCCATCAGTGTTCCCGCTAATGTCCCTAGCGGAATAGATCGACTTGGGTTTTTGAGATCTCCTGACAATCCAACACCTGCTGTCATTCCCGTAAATGCAGGGAAAATAATTGCAAAAACAGCAAAAAATCCTATGGCAGCAGGAACATTATTATCTGCAGGAATGGGTGTAGTCTGCTGAGTAATGATAGGAGAAGTCACCGTATCTAAGGGAACAGTACTATTCGCAGTACTATCTAAAATAAAACTTTGTACACTAGCAAATGGGTCTAGGCTATGGGTTTGATTATACTCTGTTTGACCAATAAAAAAAGCAATTAATGCTATAAAGAGCGTAAAAACGACCACATAAAGCGCTTTTACACCAAGCTCTGCTCCTTTATACAGCATCATTGCGGTAAGGAGAAAAAGCGCTGGAATACTAACGGTCTGTTTTTTCTGTAATAACCAAATCACCCATGGTTGCAATTGATCACCATAGATTTGTATCAAATAATCAAAAAGAGAAGAAAAAGCCTCTGCAAAAGCGATAACATAGAAAGCTACACTTACTGCCTGAGAAAAATATAAGGCAATACCAATAGAAGAACCTACTACCAATCCAAATGAACGGGAGATAATATAGTATTCTCCCCCTCCCTCAACCTTTTGATTGGTTGCAATTTCAGCAATAGCCATTGCCGTAGGAATTGTAACAGCATGCCCAATCAAAATGATCGCAAATGTTCCTAATAAACCTATCTGCCCTACCGCAAACCCAAATCTTAGAAACATTACTGCTCCTAAGATCGTAGATATAGCGGTAAAAAATACCGGTGCCGTACCAAATTTTTTAATGTGCTGACTCATAAATTGCATTCAAAGATCTTGAAATCAGGCAACAAAGGTAGTAAATTGAGTAACGTTGTGCGGCTCAAGTTAATATAATCCACTATTTTTGTAATCGGATTTAAAATCTCTAATAATTAAATAATTAAATCACCTTCAGAGTATGTATAGAACACACAATTGCGGCGAGCTTAGAATGGAACACATTGGTCAGTCAATAACACTTAGTGGATGGTTACAGGCCAGCCGAGATTTTGGCGGAATGACCTTTATTGATCTTCGTGATCGTTATGGCATTACACAATTGGTTTTCAATATGGAAGACGACGAGGCGCTCTGCAATCAAGCTCGTAAGCTCGGCCGGGAGTATGTCTTAAAAGTTTCAGGATTGGTTAGAGAAAGAACTAATAAAAATCCTAATCGTCCAACAGGTAATATCGAAATAGAGATCAAGACCTTAGAAGTCTTAAATGCAGCTAAAACGCCTCCATTTACAATCGAGGAAGATACCGATGGTGGTGAAGACCTACGAATGAAGTACCGTTATCTAGATTTGCGTAGAAAGAAGGTACAGGATAATATTATTTTCAGAAGTGAATTAGCCATTGAGACGCGTAAATATCTTGCAAACAAAGATTTTATTGAAGTAGAAACGCCAGTATTAATTAAAAGTACACCAGAAGGGGCTCGAGATTTTGTGGTACCTAGTCGGATGAATACAGGACAATTTTATGCCCTTCCACAATCCCCTCAAACATTTAAGCAAATATTAATGGTGGCGGGATTTGATAAATACTTTCAGATAGTTAAGTGCTTTCGCGATGAGGATTTGCGAGCAGATCGTCAACCTGAGTTTACACAAATTGACTGCGAGATGTCTTTTGTAACTCAAGAAGATATTCTAAATACTTTTGAAGGTTTGACCAAACACTTGTTTAAAACGACTATTGGTGTTGAGTTGTCCGACTTCCCTCGAATGTCTTATGATGAGGCATTAGAAAAGTATGGATCAGACAAACCAGATTTACGTTTTGACATGGCATTTACGGAGCTCAACGATGTTGCTCAACAAAAAGGGTTTTCTGTTTTTGATAATGCAGAATTAGTGGTAGGAATTTGTGCAGAAGGTCAAGCAGCTAATTATTCTAATAAAGATATAAAAGCATTGACTGAATGGATGCAACAACCACAGATTGGTGCCAAAGGCTTAGTTTACGTGAAAGTAAATGAAGATGGAACTTATAAGTCTTCTGTCGGCAAATTCTTCACAGATGAAGATCTTAAAGCTTGGGCTGATAAGATGAATGCAAAGGCTGGTGATTTACTACTTGTTCTTTCTGGTGAAACAGAGAAAACAAGAAAACAACTTAATAATCTTCGCCTGGAAATGGGTAAGAGAATGGGCTTGATGAAAGAAGGAGATTTTAAACCATTGTGGGTACTAGATTTTCCACTTTTAGAATGGGATGAAGAATCTAATCGATTCCACGCAATGCATCACCCATTCACTTCTCCTAAGACAGAAGACGTCAGTCGAATGATGGATGGTGACCACGAGACTATGAAATCTTTACGAGCAGATGCTTACGATTTGGTAATCAATGGATCTGAGATTGGCGGTGGTTCAATACGAATTCATGACCGTGCACTACAGTCTAGAAATTTTGATCTACTTGGATTTTCAAAAGAAGAAGCTGCTGACCAATTTGGGTTTTTAATGGGTGCTTTTGAATTTGGTGCTCCTCCACACGGTGGAATTGCATTTGGTTTTGATAGATTATGTGCTGTATTAAAAGGACAATCATCTATTCGTGATTTTATCGCTTTCCCAAAAAATAACCAAGGACGAGATATGATGATCGACGCTCCTTCTTTGATTTCACAAGAGCAATTAGAAGAACTTGCGCTTTTACTTCATAAGGAAGAAATTAAGCGTTAAATTCTAAAAAATCAGAAAATAAACAAATGGGTTAGGTCTTCTTTAGATCTAACCCATTTTCAGTTCCTACCAGATTTAGGGTAATTTTACTCAAGTACTTTTATATAAGGGAAGATTCCCTTACATTTGTGGTAAGTATGCTTTTATCCAAAATACTTTTCCCAGTGTTTTGTTAATCACAACTCCTAAATAAACCAAAAAGCATAGTTCAAAACCAAAAGACTTTACTCAATTTGGTTTCGTAATTGTAAATTTTATTTACTAAATATCCTTCCCAAAAACTCAGGTATTAAATTCTCCCCAAATATAATCCTCTTGTAATGCATTGGCATTGCCTCTACCCGTTTATTCTTACTAATAATAATAAAATATATTTTTTAACCATTAAATTTTAAATACTCATGAAAAAGATTTTTCTTTCTCTATCTATCTTATTATCAGCAGGGTTACTATGTGCTCAAAGCAATACAAGTAATCTTCAGCAGACTGGTAACGACAACGCAGCTGGTATTACTCAAAGAGGTGCTACCAACTCAACATTAGTTATCCAAAACGCAGACGATAATATCGTAGATTTAAGCCAAGCTGGAACCAACAACGTTGGTGAAATTCAACTAGACGGTGGTAACAATGCAGTTAATCTTGCTCAGGTAGGAGACGCTAATAACGCTGTTAGTCTTATTGCAGATGGAGATAACGTATCTTCTATCTCTCAAGAAGGTAACCTAAATACTACTCGTCAAGAAGTTTCTGGTACTGGAAATGATCTTTCAGTAACTCAAGAAGGTAATGACAACAGAGCTATTCAGTTACAGTCTGGTGTTGGAAACAATACTGCTTTCGTTCAGCAAGTAGGTGATAACAACCTTGCTACACAAGAGCAAGCTGGTGAAAACAGTTCTATTTCTATTAACCAGTTAGGTAACAACAGTGCTGCTATTATCCAGCAGACTGGTACTTCTAATAACATTTCTGCTATGCAGGAAGGTAACGGAAATACAATGAACGTTGCTCAGAATGGTAACAACAATTTCGCTGGTGCTGAAAACCAAGTTTTATTAGATCAATTTGGTGACAACAACAACATCCTTCTTTCTCAAGATGGTAACGAAAATGCTGCTGCTATTAGCCAACAAGGTAATGCTAACGAAGCGATCAATACACAAGCTGGTCAAACTAACAACAGTATTATTCTACAAGCGGGTAACCGTAACAGTGCTACTGTTTCTCAGTCTGAGAACTAGGATATTGCTTTTTATTAAAAAGATTCTACCTCTTCGGAGGTAGAATCTTTCTATACTTTTTATTAATCACAAGGCATATGAAATATTATTTAACAGCTTTCCTTCTACTTATTGCTTCTCTTACTTTTGGCCAAACACCAGAAGACTTTTTACAAGAATCTTCTCTCTTATTACAAGAAGAAATAAGTGCCCAAAATGGTAATCAAACAGTTCTCCAACAAGAAGGAAGACGTAATGAGGCTGAAATCGTACAAAGACTAACAGATCGTGAGAAAGCAAATATTGCTCAGGTGCTACAGAGTGGTGATTTTAATCTCGCAATTATACGACAGGAAGGACAGGAGAACAAATTAGCCGTAGTTCAACAAGGAAGTAATAACTATTACGAATTAGACCTAATTGGATCTAATAATAACATTGGAATTGTTCAACAAGGTAACGATAACAGAATCGTTCAAAAAATCAATCAAGTCGATGGACTAAATATAGAACTTATTCAAATAGGAAATGACAACGAGATCATTCAAGTTCTAGAAGGAAACATCGAAAATAAAGACATAAAAATCATTCAAGAGGGAGACGGATTAAGACTGAAAATAGAGCAATCTAAAATTTAAATACCCTTCCCCCTTGATTTTTTCTTAATTGTTGTTTATCATGGTCAGTGATATGAAAGGGGTTAACTTAATTATACTGTTTTTTTTGATTGCCATCACTACCAATATGATGGCTCAAAGCGAGTCTGCTAACATCAGTGCTTGGATCGAGGTAGTAGATTTACCTTCCACTAAGAAAATTGAGATTAGAGGAATGGTTAAAAACGAATCAGACCAAGAACTCACCCTCTACCAAAAAATGGACCTCACCAAGTCTGGAACTGCTGGAACTGCTAAACATCAACAAAGCGGAAGTTTCACTGTTAATCCTGATCAGACAAAAATCTTAGGGCGTAGTAGTTTTTATAAAAATAATACAGATAGCTATAAAGTTGTTTTTAAAATTCACAATGATCTAGGCACCATCTTTACTGATTCTTTGTTTTATCCAGAAAGACCATCAATTGTAACAAAGAAAGAAGTACCAACAAAATCTATCCAACCAGATCAAGCGAAAAAAGAAAATCCGATTGTGCAGGATAAAAAAGAACCGATAAAAGCGGTTCCACCAACTAAAAGCAGTACCATAAAAGAAAAAAATACCAAAGATAAGGTAGCAGCAACGAATGCTCCTAAAGATAAAGAACTTCCAGAAGTACTTAAAAAACTTCTTCCACCTACTAAGACAGATAAAAAAACAATTACTTCTAGCCGAAAATCTAGTGCTTCAGTCCCTGTAGACGTACTAGAGATTGACGGTCTGATTATTGACGAAACTCGCTCTAAAATTGCGCGTGACTTCTATGATTTGTTCTATAAAAAATGGGTTGCTCCTGTTGGAGCAAAGAATTTTTCTATATATATAAGAGAAGAACCTTCTCGTGGTCGTGGTGCGCAAATTTCTTTGACGCTCAACGAACAAAAAATATTTCAAAATTTCGTGCCGCCTCGTTACGATGCGCTCGAAAATGTTGTAAACTTTGCAATTCGAACCACTCGTGCCCGCCTTAGTGCTAAGGCAAAAATTAATGATCAACTAAAAGAAGAAGATCAAATGGGCAGTGGCATTTAAAAATAATTACACCAATAGTAAATAAAAATTTAACACCATGAAAAATCAATTAATCTCTACTACATTCTTTTTTATTCTCTTTTGTCTTTCAGCAACGTTTTGTAGTGGTCAAGATTTGGTTTATAGACCTGTCAACCCTGCCTTTGGTGGTGAAACCTTTAACTATCAATGGCTACTCAACTCTGCTCAAGCTCAAAATTTAATCGAAGAACCAGAAGATGACTCATTTAGATTTGACACTGGCTCTGATCTAGACGATTTTGCAGAATCTTTAAACCGTTCTATCTTAAATCAAATTTCTAGAGAGGTAACAGTCAGTCAATTTGGAGAATCTGGCTTGGAAGAAGGTTCTTATACTATCGGAAATTTTCAAATAGAAGTCGAAAATACCTTGGATGGTCTATCTATTTCTATCTTAGATACGTCGCTTGGAGAGCAGACACAGGTGATTATTCCTTTTTTCTAGCTAATATTCATCTCAACTATTGAATCTTACTTGTTTAGTCTGTATCTTACAGACTAAACAAAACGTGATTTAAGTGCCTTTGTCCTTAAATCGATTCCTGCCGCCACAAGATTTCCTCTTTTATAAAATTCACCAAAACACATTTTCTTCTACTATGAAGAAAGCAACACGCATTACTAATGAAGGGAATTACTCTACTTACTAAAATGATGTTCAGTCTACTGATCATCGTTTTGTGCTCCAGTTGTAGTATATTATTACATCAACCGGTCGCTCCCACCAAAGCTCGTCTGGGAGAAGAAACGCAATCTACTATTGATCTTAAGAACCTACCTGAGGCAAAAAGTCCGATTATTGTAGCCGTCTATAAATTTCGAGACCAAACCGGTCAATACAAGCCTAGCGAGAATGGAACTAGCTGGTCTACTGCAGTAACGCAGGGAGCAACAACGGTACTCATCAAAGCTTTGGAAGACTCCAAATGGTTTGTTCCGATCGAACGTGAGAATGTCAGTAATCTACTGAACGAGCGAAAAATTATCCGATCCAGTCGTGCTCAATACAACTCTGAAGGAGAAGCAACTAATCAAAATGAATTACCACCATTACTCTATGCCGGTGTTATTTTAGAAGGTGGTATTATCTCTTATGATGCCAACGTAATTACGGGTGGCGCAGGGATTCGATATTTTGGGGCTGGAGCTTCTGGACAGTACCGACAGGATCGTGTTACGGTATATCTACGTGCAGTTTCCACTAGTAATGGAAAAGTTCTAAAAACAGTCTACACTTCTAAAACCATTCTCTCTCAAGCAATGGATGCTGGCTTATTCCGTTTTGTACAGTTTGGGCGATTATTGGAAGCAGAAACAGGATTTACGTATAATGAACCTTCTGAATTAGCACTAACCGAAGCTATCGAAAAAGCGGTCATGAGTTTAATCATCGAAGGAGTAAAAGAAAAACTCTGGGATCTTAAAGAAGCTCGTGAAGTAGTTTCTGACGCATTTATCCAATATGACAAAGAAAAAGAACGAATACCTCAAACAGATATCTTTAATAAAGTTTTAGACAATCGCCGAAAACAATTCGGAGTAAACCTTTCCACTTCTAGTTTACAATACAGAGGGGATTATCCAAATCCAGCTATTGCGACAGGTGTCGAGGTTGGTTTACTGTTTTCTCCTGGTCCTAAACTGGGGCTCGCATTTAATTATGGTTTAAGCTCTTTGGCTACCAAAGATTTTTTCCAAACAGATGTTACTTATGCGGATCTTAATCTTTCTTATCGTTTTTCACCCTATAATTTACTAACTCCTTACGCATTTGGTGGAATTGGTACAATTACTGAAAATATTAATAGTCGTTTTGATTTTTCTAATAAAAAGTATTCTAAAGTTAATCTTGGAGCCGGAATCGAATTTTTAATCAATAATTCCATTGGTCTTAAAACATCTTTAGATTACAACGTTCTATTAAGTGATGATTTTGACTTAGTAAAGCAGGGAAGATATAATGATCACTACTGGCGAGGAAACATAGGTTTCCATTTTTATTTTGGTCGTGAAATTCGAGCAGAACGAAAATTTAAGTATTCTAAAAAGAAATAATAATGAGCTCTAAATATATAGCAATCGTTTTTTTACTTGGTCTTATTCTTACAACGAGTTGTAACGAAGATACCATTCAACCTGAGTTATTGGGGAGCATTGAAGGACAAGTACTGCGTAAAGATGACCTTACTCCTTTGAATAATGTTACCATCAGTACAACACCTACTTCTAGTTCCGTCATAACAGACCTAAACGGAAATTTCACCTTAGAAAGTATACCCGTTGGTACTTACTCTGTTAGAGCAGAGAGAGAAGATTTTGTGAGTAAGCAAGAGGGTGTTACCGTTACTGGGAATAGCGCAGGACAAATAATTATTCAAATGCAAAGGGATACATCTATCAGCATTCCTCCTACTGCACCACTAGTTATCTCTCCAGTTGATGGCGCAGAAGATCAGTCAGTGGATGTTCGTCTAGAATGGATTGCTGTTGACGAAGATGAAGAAGATGTATTACTTTATGATCTTTACCTTTATGAGGACCAACAGTCAGATCCTATTCTAGAAGTAAAAGATATATCAGATAATTTTTTAGATGTTGAAGATCTTCAATTTGGTAAAAATTACTTCTGGCAAGTAAGTGCAAAGGATGGTCGAACTGCTCCTGTGTTTGGAATGCTTTGGCGATTTACTACAGAGGCATTTCCCGATTATCGTTTTCTATTTGCTCGCGAAATCAATGGTAAATATGATATCTATTCTGCCAACGACACTGGCGATAAAATTTTACTAACTGATAATACTGGTAGTAATTGGAGACCGATTATGAGTCCCAATCGAGATAGGATTGCCTTCATTTCTAATCTTGGTATTGATCTTCATATTTATACGATGAATCGAGATGGGTCAGAAGTAGAACAGGTAACAAGTCTACCGATTAGTGGTGGAAATAATTTTGATCTAGATTTTAGTTGGTCACCTGATGGAACTCAAATATTGTACATGCGAAATTCAATCTTGTATGTTGTCAATGTCGATGGTACTGGTTTAAGTGTCATTACAGAAGCTCCTCCAGGCACTACGTTTGTAGAATGTGATTGGGTAGGAGGATCTACTAATAAAATTTTGGTACGTACGCTAGGTAATGCTCCTTACGCTTCTAATATTCAGTTATAC
>JALZUU010000708.1 GCA_023300665.1 Saprospiraceae bacterium
TTTGGGCCAGTTCCAACTGAAGTTCCAGCCCAACAATCTGTTCCTGGTGGTTTGGTGACACATAAAACAGGATTACTCGCATCTGTTGGATCTGCACCAATAACCGCCGATGTTTGACCATCGCTGCTAAAAGGTACTAAAGTAAAGTCAGCCGCGGAACCATCAAAATTAAGTGGAAGTTCAACAACCACTGGAGGTGGAGGTGCCAATATGATGTTATCAAAATAGAACGCATCCGTTGAAAAAGCAGAACCAACTCCTGGATTCGGAGCACCACAGGCATCTGGATCACAGGTAAAATTTGGAAACAGACTTAATTTATCATAAGTGATGTTTAAATCTACTGGATTTGGACAACCCATGGAAAGATCAAATGTTAAGGTTTCCCAAGTATTGGCAGCAGTTGTAAAAGCCAATATTTCCGTAGAAAGCGCAGCGTTTGCACAATCTTCTAATTTAAGAAGAATCGGAGCACCTGCCACTGGAGAATATACATCTGCTGTAATAGTAGAGCTACCCGATGCAAAATCAACTGGCGTATCCAGACAGGCGTTTGGACCAGCTCCAACTGAAGTCCCAGCCCAACAATCTGTTCCCGGTGGTTTGGTGACACATAAAACAGGGTTAGTCGCATCCGTTGGATCTGCACCAATAACTGCACTTGTTTGGCCGTCACTACTAAATGGTGCTAAGCTAAAGCTAAGTGCTGTATCATCAAAATTAAGCGGAAGCTCAACAACCGCAGGTGCTGTTAATAATTCGATATTATCAATAAAGAAAGGCTCCGTTGTAAGCGCAATTCCTGCTCCTGGATTGGTAGCACCACAGGCATCAGGGTCACAAGTAAAGTTTGGAAATACACTTATTTGATCATAAGTAATCGTTAGATCTAACGGAGCTGGACAGCCCATAGAAAGATCAAAAGTCAGGGTTTCCCAAGCATTGGCAACCGTACTAAAAGCTAAAATTTCAGAAGCAAGCGCCCCATTAGAACAATTTTCAACTTTAACCAAGATTGGTGCACCAGCCACTGGAGAATACACATCTACGGCAATTGTCATATCAGTTGCCGTAAAAGGAATTGGTGAAGCTAAACAAGCCGGATCATCTCCGACCGTTACTCCAGCCCAACAATCCGTTCCTGGTGGTTTTGTAATACTCAGTACTGAATTACTTGGATCTGTTGGATCTGCACCGATAACAGCGCTGGTTTGACCATCACTACTAAAAGGTACCAAGCTATAATCTACAGCTGCATCATCGAAATCGATGGGTAACATGGGTGCGTTTTGAGCCATAGAAGGTAATGCTCCTATCGTAGCACACAAGAGGATCATCAGTCCTTTGAGATACCACTTCTTCTTTTTTCCCGAACTACCGGAATATTGTTTAGGGACATTCCATAGAGCGGATTGTAAAAAAGATTTTTTCATATTTCTTTTTTTAAATTTGGTTAAAAAATTGGTTTATAATTTATAAATAGTGTTCTGTTCAAAAAAATTGAACTTAGAAATTACCTAGATTTTATACACAACAGACCAAACCGTTGGCCATACAATTCAAGCTCGAATTGATGTACAATCAGTTTTCAAAAGTATATTTAGTAGCCTAGAAAAAATCGGTGATAGATGTTAGAACATTTAAAAAAGCTTTAGAATGCCGAAAGAAGGCAAGCAATTCATAAATGTTCGGTCAGACTTTGGGAGATGTAAATATAACCTTGGTTTTCAATAAATTATAATTATCTCATACTTCAAGAGTACAACAATCAAATAAAAATACTACTTCACCACTACACAACTCGTTCAGTTTAAAAACATAATCATTTGATAATCAATAAATTAGCTATTTAATAGTATACAACATGACTAAAAGCTGAAAATATTAAACATTTTCTATATACAGAAAAATAAAAGGGATATTAAACGCTCAATTATAAGCTTAGCAATTCAGTTTTTAATGAGAATCCAAAAAATTATTAGTAATAAATGCGCTTTTAATGTATTAGATTTTATTGACAATAGTTAAGCGGATTTTTCAACAAAATCCTTGAATTGCTGCATCCATTTTTCACTTTGTCCTTTGAATTTCCCTGGAAATAATTTAGCCATTAGCTTGATCATCAATCCATTAAATTTTTGGTATTCCACCTCAGAAATATAGTTGGTTTGGTAGTCTCCTTTCGCCTCAAAACGAGTAGTTTGGGTGTTGGTCATATGGATATGCTCATAGATTGCTGTTTTCTCTATCGGAAGATTATTGATAATAATGGTCTCAATTAGTTCAATTCGCATTTTATCATTTAAGACAATTTTTGATTTAGCACCTTCAGTATTAGGTACTCCTTCTAGATGGGTGATACTTTCGAATCCATCTTGCCATTGATAAAAATGATCGGGATTTTCCCAAAGAGCAACTACTTTTTTGAGAGGGGCATTGATGAGGATGGAAACGGTGTATTTCATGTATTGGGTTGTAAAATTCTAGTATTTAGAATGTAATAATAATTCTTCTAGATAAATTCTCAAAGTGGTTGTATCAGTTTTTAAGTATTCTATTGATTTATTTTCATACATCTCAAATGGATGAGATCCTGATTTCATCCATTCAAAATAGTGTTTTAAATGTGGGAGTAACATCTCCATATTTTTAGTATCGTTGGCGTTTTTAGAATTTAGGTATAGACTATCAATTTCTTCGTAAGTCAATTGTGTTGGTTCAATTTCAATATCTTCTTCTAAGTCTAAAAAACCTCGCGGAATAACTTCAAATCCTTTAATGGTTAAAATTTGCTGACATTGATAGATACAATCTCTTAATTTCAAGGCTTCTACTTCGAGGCTTATTTGGATATTTTGATGATTAAATTTATTTAACCAATCTGTTTTTTGAATACTTTGAATATCCTGTTCATCAAAATAAATACGGTATTCCTTATCTCCCGAAAATAAAAAACAATAAGGTTTCTTTAGTAAATTATTTTCTTTTAAAAATAAAAATTCTTCTACTCTTGCATCTAAGATTTCTTGTACCTCCGCTTTTTTAAGATAGAAATCAATGGTATCTTGATATTGAATCTGCGCTTGTTCATTTAATCCATACAGCCCTTGAATCGCAAAAGGATTTAATCCTATATTTCCATAAATTCTTTCACATTCTTGAGCAACCAAAAATGTTGGACATTGGAATAATGTGAATACTAAAATAATTTTTATAAAAAATTCACCCATATTCTTAGGTTGATGAAAAAGTTGATTGCAGATAAATTTCACCCCTCTACTCTAACCACCTCAACACCTCAGGATAGATTTCCCGTGCTGCATTTCGAGAATAAATTATTCGACTATGATCATAATCTTCTGCGTATCCTGTTGATTTTCCACAGCTTAGAAATTTATTTTTTGGATTTTTAAATCTAGCAAGAAAGGCTTTACATCCCGAAACTGGAGCAATAAATTTATCTCCCATACCACCAATCGCTAAAATAGGAATTAGAATTTTAGGCATTTCTACTCGAAAGTCTTTTCCACTATCGCTGGTAAATGTATTCGTTAAATTCCAATCAAACCATTGCTTCATAAAATAATAAGTTTCATTCTCCGGTCGACCCAATAATTTTGCCGGGACCTTACCTAACAACTTACTCATATATTTTCCTATCCATATTTTCATATGATTTCCAGTAGTATGTCCTGCACCGGAAGATTGTCCAGCAAAGAAGACCATTTTATTTATTTTTGAAATATTTTGAGGATGTTCAATTAAGTTGACGACTAAACTAATCGCTCCTCCACTATGAGTAATACAATTGATTTGCGTCAATTGTTCTACCGTAAACAAATAGTCAAAAGCAGCCTTAATATCTTCTTTTCCGATCTTTTCGAAATTAAAAGGTTCGTTAATTTTGGAGCTTTCTCCATGGTTTCTCCATTCTAAAATCCAACAAGTAAATCCTTTATTTACTAAAAATTCACTGATCCCTAAGCAAACTTTATGATTAGAAAAAGTACCGTGAGTGAGAAAAATATCTTTTCCTTTTTCACTAGTTTTGCCATCGACTTTCCATAGTCCTAAGGTCGCCGACTTTTTAAAAGGAATATTTATTTGCTCTTTTTTCATTTATAAGTATTGCAACTTTTGCGCTCTAGCCTAAATTGAGTTTCATTGCAAAGTACAAAAAA
>JALZUU010000709.1 GCA_023300665.1 Saprospiraceae bacterium
AATGATGGAGCTGCACTATATACGGTTGATTATGAACCTGGTTTTATAACTCCAGCAGATATAACCTTTGTCGATGGCGATAACAATCCTGTTAATAATGAAAATCTAAGAACCGGTACTTATTGTATTATTGTCAAAGACGGAAATGGTTGTTTAGCTGGTCAAGCTTGTTTTGAAATTATCGAACCGGATGAATTAAACGTAGCCGTTAGTGTTTCTAATGAAACTTGTGATAATGACGGAGCCATCGATATCCTTGTAATGGGAGGTAGTCCTAACTATACTTATACTTGGGCCGATACTTCTTTAACTACTTCAAACCGAACAGGACTCGAAGCTGGAACTTATCAATTGACGATTACAGACGCCAATGGTTGTTCTGTCATCTTTGATAATTTGACCGTATTTGATGAATGTAACGCCGATAATTGTAATAGTCTATTAGTTACCGGAGTGGTAACCACCAACACCGAATGTGGTAATGAAAATGGTAGCGCTACTATTAGTGTAGTAGGTGATGAAAATGACTTTGACTTTAACTGGTCAAATGGAAATATCGGAAACAGCATCAATAATCTTGCTGGAGGAAGTTACCAAGTAACGATCACTAATCCAATCAGTATTGGTTGTGATACCATTCTAAATATCATTATAGAAAATACGAATGGGCCAGATATTACCATCGTTAGCACCAATTCTGCCACCTGTAATGATACGGACGGAACTGCTACCTTAAGTCCAACAACACTAGATTATAGCTGGACTTTAGATGGTGCATTTATAGGAACTGGAGCTATTCAAAATAATCTAAGCGCTGGAATTTACGAAGTGATAGCCACAGATGCCAACGGATGTATTCAAGCACTCAATGTAGAGATTGAGCAGACCTCTACTCTTTCCGCTTCGGTAGACATACTAAGTCCAGCAGAATGTGGAGAAGCCAATGGATCTGCAAGTTTGACAATTACCAACGGTAGTGGAAATTATGATATCCCAAACTGGGGAACAAGCTTGACGCGAAATGATCTAGCTGCAGGTCCTTACGAAATATCTATTACAGATACTAATACTGGATGTACTACAACGGTGAGTTTCACTATTACAGATAATGTTCCAGAAGCGATTCTAACAATCAATAGTATCACACCTGTTTCTTGTCTAGGAAATACCGATGGGGCTGTAGACTACGAGCTAAATCTAAACCCTGGATTTATTGGATCAGGAACCGTTACCATCATTGATATGGATGCCAATGAATATCAAAGCGGCAATCTACCAGTGGGAGATTATTGCTTGATCGTCATGGATGACAACGGTTGTCTGGCAGGAGAATCTTGCTTTACGATCACTGCTCCAGAAACATTGAGTCTAGCACTCGCAACCACTAATGGAGATTGTAATCAGCCAAGTGACATTTCAGCAGATATCACGGGAGGAACGAGTCCTTACACTTTTGACTGGGCTGACCTGGCGGGTAATGATAACGTTCAAAATAGGAATAATCTAAACACTGGCAGCTATTCATTGACCGTAACAGATGCCAATGGTTGTACCGTTAATTCTGGAGACATTTCTATCATTGACGACTGTATCTCAACAGATACGATTCACGTAAGTACTCCATTCGAACTACCTACGGATACAATCTGTTTAGACTTGAGTGAAATCGGGTCAAATATCAATAGAGTTACGATTTGTGAGGAACCTAAATTTGGAGTCATAAATCCGATGAGCGATTCTTGTTTGGTTTATACACCGATTGGAGGGTTTATAGGAACCGATACTGCTTGTGTAGTTATTTGTAATGCCGAGGCTATCTGCGATACAACAATTATCATCATCAATGTCGGAAGTCCTGATCCTTGTACAGAAGAAATCTTTATGGAAACAGATACCGCAACGGTTATCAGTAGTAACTGTTTACTAGGAGGAGAATTCTGTGTCGATATTCCGTTCTTTGAAATTAATAATTATTCTATTACAAACAATGGAATTGCCTATACTGACGCAACTTTAGGTTGTGCTATAGACAGTGTTATTAATTACTCAACCTTTACTTTCCCACTAGGAGGGAACGTTGGTCCTTATATTTTAGAAACTTGGATGTTTAATAATATAAGTTATGAAACTACCTTTATGAATATTCCTGAGTTGGTCGATTCGATGAACGTTTGGGATTCGACTTCTAACTGGTCTTATGATCCTAATCGCGCCATCATCAGTGGTGGAGACCTTGATAATGTCTACGGTATCCTAAGTGTACGTCAAGTAACAACCAACGCATTTACGATGGTCGACATAAATGTAACAGAGATGCCAATGGCTACAAGTTTATTATTAACGGATGGTTTCCACGAATTGATTTTCACAGATAATTTGAACGGTTGTGTTGATACACTTTGGGTAAATGTACATTGTATCACCACAGACTATGTAAAAGATACATTGGACCTTAATCAAACAGAACAAATCTGTTTAGACCTAGGAGAATTAATTGGTGAAGTAGTTAGTATAGAGAATAGTTGTGAAGATGCTTCAGGTGTTTCTGTTGCATACGATATTGACGAAGGGGCTGCTTGTATCGACATCACGACTTTCGAAGAAGGAATAGAAGAAGCTTGTATTGTAGTTTGCGATGATCAAGGTATTTGTGATACTACTTTTATTCAAATAACAGTGATCCAAGACCTAGCTAATTTAGTACCTCCAATCGCTTCAACGGATAATAGTAGTACCAACCGTAACATGGCAGTTGACATTGCACAACTTATCAATGATACTATTAATGGTCGACTCGACACAATTATTATTATGGAGCAACCGCAAAACGGAATCGTTGGAATTAATGAAGACCTAACGGTTAAATATACGCCAAATGATGGCTATTGCGATCCTAATAATCCAGATGTATTTAGTTATATTATTTGTAATCAAATAGGTTGTGATAGTACTGAAGTCTTTGTTACAGTTTATTGTGATGAGATTATAATATTCAATGGTTTTAGTCCGAATAATGATGGAGTAAATGATTACTTTAAGATTCAAGGAATTGAAGCATTCCCAAATAGTCAACTACTAGTATTCAACCGTTGGGGGAATGAAGTCTATAGAGCAAAAGGGTATTTAAATAACTGGGATGGTACTTGGAAGAGCGATAAATTATTACCAGATGGCACTTATTTCTATGTACTTGAAGATGGAGAAGGAAAGAGATATTCTGGATATATACAAATACACCGATAGAATTAGATTAGAATTTTAGAATAATATTTTAAAATTCTAATCTAAACTAATGATTTCCTTCGGCTTAATTTTAAGGCTCCGATAGATTGATATAATAAGCATAAAATTTGAGCATAGACCACCACTTTTTGTGCGACTACTTGTAAGAACAATGCTTCTTCTGATCGATAGGCTCTTGGTCCAAAAAACATAATGATAATTTGCGTACTTAATATTATCGCAAAAATCAGAAAGGCAACCGCATAACGACGAGGATATTGTGGTTCTAATAAAATAGCGATTGAGTAAAATATCGTTACCAATAAAAAAGCTAAAAAACCAACTCGTACATAATATACATGTCCACGGTAATCCACATTCCAAGGGATATTCGCAATCGCTATATAAGATACTGCGGCAATTAAACCAAACAACCCTGTAATAATTGCAAGGCCTTTGGCGATTTTATTATTGAAAATTCCAGGTAAGGCAAAAAAGAAAAGAACTAGACATCCGCCACTCATCGAAAGTGCAATCCTAAATAAATTCCGAGGCAGGTCATTCGGTTGTCCCCGAAAATCAATCGTCCTCCCTAAATCACTAAAATAATTTAATAAAAAAGAATAGCCTCGTAAGTCTCGTTGATGTAAGGTACCACCATCATAAAAATACATGGCCAAAATAGTCAACACCACAAATTGAATGGCGCCAATGATTCCCAAAAGGAAAAACCATTGACGCCAATTCGAGTTATTTTCTTCTAACAATTTCTTGGTAATTTTTAATACAATCGATCTTATCGCTGAATATTGATTTTCTCTACACCTCGTACAGTACCGTCATTAATCGCCAATACATACATTCCTACTGGCAATCCACTAACTTCAATATCCAAATTATTTCCACTCATGATGTTAGTTAATATTAATTTCCCATAAACATCATAAAGGCTAACGGTAAATTCACTGGAGCGTTCTGTTTCCATTTGAATAGTCAAAATATCACGAACTGGATTTGGATATACTTCAAATAAGTCTTGCGTAAATACTTCATTGGTTCCAACCATTACATCTTGAAACTGAGCAAAGAAATCAATTGTTGCTGTAGTAGCTGGCGTAACACAACCACCATGATCTTGATTAGAAGCAACATCCATTGAAGTTAGGTCAGTTGCTCCATTTGCATTCATCACCGAATCAGCTAAGATAGCATTTCTGAAAGTTACTTGATCGTCAGCCGTACAATAGAAAAGACGTGTTGGTGCAGAAGCTGTCCAATCAAAAGTATCATTATCTCGTAATGCATCCATTATTGGATGTTCACCATCATTGACTACTATTTCTCTAATAGAATCTTGCAACATCAACTTCGGAATAACCCCACCTCCAAATTGCAACTTAAATACAAGCTGTAAATTCAATTGAAACAGCGTAATCTCTTCATTTTCAAAACTAACAATATCCTCTATAAATTGAGGTTTAAAAATCTCTTCCAAATCTGTATAAATATTTCCATAAGCAGCTTCATAAGAAAGCACAAGAGAAGCTAAATAGGCAACGAAAAAGTAAGGATCATCTCCTGTCGTAAACTTTCTCATTTCTTGTGAAATACTATAAGGTCCTGACATCGGCGCAGTAGCTGTTACCGTAAAATCATCAGATAATTCTGTTTCTATTAATCGATGTGTAGCCATCGCAGCATGTCCTCCTTGAGAATATCCGGTTACAAAAAGCTGATCATTCAAATTAAAAGCTGGATCAGTTTCGGCGTAAGCTTGCATCGCATATAACATATCGACAGAAGCACTGGCTTCAGAGTCCGCGTGTACATAAGGATGTATTCCACGAGCAGTTCCTAACCCCAAAAAATCAGCCGCAGCTGTTACATATCCCAAACTACCAAAGATGATTGCTAATTCAGCTCCTCCTTCTAATAAAGATGGGACATCATTTCGATCATTAACGGTTCCATGACTATAGGATAATAAAGGAAAGGTTCCACCTGGATTATCTGGAATAATAAAAAGACCCGAAGCGGTATCTAGATTCCCTTGAATATCAGGCGTTTCGTAGAGCATTCTATATAAATTCACATCAAACTGTGCATCAACTCCAAAATTAGAACTGATCGCTTCTTTAGTCCGACTCTCAATAAAAGTTACTTCAACTACATTTTGAGCACAAAGATTAAAACTCAATCCTAGGAAAAACAAACATAAGATTTTTGTAAAGCTATTTTTCATATTCAGATTTTTATTAATTAGTATATATTAAATTGGATAGTAAATCAAAGATAGCATAAAATGGTTCAATCCTTCTCCGTTCCTTTTATTTTTATATAATAACTATTAGACATTTATGGGTTTGGGACTATTTCCCGACAATACAATAGCTAGACATGGAGATGGTAAATTGGATAAATGTCCATTAATATGGTTTATTTTTTTAATTCCAAGAAAAAAACCATAACTCACTCATTATCAGTGTTTTATTTTCTTTTTTGATTTTTTTTAAAAAAAAGTAGATCAAAATTTGGAAATAATATAAACAAATTATTAACTTTAAATCATAATATAAACATAATAGTTTAATTAAGAAAATTTAATATATATTCTTTATTACGCATTAAGAAACTAATATTCTGCTCAAATGAGACTTCAACAACAAGAAACGCTTTACTTCCAAAATGCTACTTCTGATAAAATTTATCAGGTAGATTTATGTGA
>JALZUU010000710.1 GCA_023300665.1 Saprospiraceae bacterium
CCATTTTGATCTACAAAACCAATAACTGCAAAAAACAAACACTATGAGCGGTATTCTAAAATGGATTGGAATGACCATCCTTGTCATCTGCATCGGTATCTGGATAGTTACCGTAGCTAAATCCTGCAAACAAATAACTGATCCTACTCTTGAAAATGTTATTCCTGATGACATAGGTGCATCGATTGGAGATGGTTTAGATAATGCCAAAGACGGCATGACCGATATCTATGATAAAGGAGCTAATGAAATGAGCGATCTAAAAAAAGAGGCCATCGAGGCTAAAGATAAAATGGCGATGAAAGCAGAAGCGCTTTCTAACAGAGTTTTTGAAGAAGATCCAGAAGATATGGATACAGATCTAGAAGAAATGGACGAAGCAGAATCTGACAGAATGGCCATCGCAGCTCGTCGAGATCAATTAACTGAAAAAGGAGGTAGCAGTCGTTCTGACAATACTCGATCATCGAATCGTGGAAACAGCAACGCAGGCTCAGGCGCAAGCAATGGAAAATATTTTGTCGTAACGGGTTCTTTCTTATCAGAAGCCAACGCAAACGAGATGGTAAAACAACTCAAAAAAGCGGGATACCACAACGCAGAAGTTGCCGTATTTGACCTTTCTCAATATTATACTGTTTTTGCAAGACGATATAATACACATAATTCTGCTAGTGATTTGGCTGAATCAATCAGTCAAAAATTAGGTATTGAAACCTACGTTCACGAAAAAAGATCGGGTTATAGAAATCGTTAGAATATAGCGATCGTTATTATTTCAATAAAAAAATCCCATTCGATTCATTCGAATGGGATTTTTTTTGAGCCTTTATTTATCAAGCTTTTTAACAATCTTACTCATAAGATCTTCTTCCTAAAAAGCCGATTACATTTTTATTCATGATATAATAATGATTATCGTGCTTGGCAAATGGAATCTTATGGCGAGTTGCGATCCCAACGTTTTGCTGAATCAGCATTAGATAATCTACTCCTACTTCTGTAATGATGGCGACATGTCCATAATCATCTCCATCATAAACGACGATATCATCTGCTTCTGGTTTAAAAACACCACCATTGATAAATTGGTAAAGATTACGCTGTGGATTAAAATCTCCATCCCGTAATTCTCGATTATAGAAATGCTTAGCATGTCCGTAGGTATCTGGCATTTCGTGCTTTAAACGATTATAATAATATCTTTTTACAAACTCAACACACTGCCATTTCATTCCGTAATTATAGCCACCAGGGCTCACGTGACGTCCTTGCGATTGGTAAGGAGTTCCATTATAATAAACAGGAATACCTCGATATTCGTCGATTACTTCTCCTATAATAAGATCTTCCTCCTTACGATTTTGAGGGAGTGGTTTATTAGTTTCTGGTAAAACAATATTTACTGGAACAGTCATCGCTTCATTCGGCGTTTCCGAACCACAACTCCAACATCCAATTAACAATAGAGCCAACACGATCATTTGCACTATTTCTAACCTATTTATTTTAATCATTTACCTATTTTCTAAGGGGTTCTTCTTCTTAAATCAAATTCAGTTAAATCAATATTCGTTCCATCTGTATTCAATAGATGGAAGGGTTAAATCACAAAAATAAGCTATAATTTACAACTCTCTCACCTAAATATTCCGATAACTAACAAGATTGTTATGATCTTGCAATTTGATGAGTGTTGGGACGGTACCACTAAGTGTATCATTTGGCATCCCGCGTGCGGCAGTACCGCCGGGAAAGGCCAACGCGCTGACACAGTTTAACAGAACAGTCTCTGGATGCTTATGTGTTTTTTTTAATATCTCAATATATGCTAATTTTTCTAGATGAAAAAAAGTGCTAAATCTTCTTTTGATCTATTTCCCAAAAATATTGCATAAGCGCCGTCAGGGAATGTGGGTGTTGAATCTTTCGCTCAATAATTAGTTGTCTAACTTCTTCTTGTGGAAGACAAACTACCTCAATTTGTTCAGCAGGATCTAAATCTAATTCTTCTTGAACCAATACGGTATCCATAGCAATATATTGATGCAAAAGACTATCCATAAAAACTGGATTGGACTGAATAGGTCCTAAATATCGCCATTGAGTCGAGGCATAACCAGTTTCTTCCAGTAGTTCTCGTTCACATGCCTTTTGTATATCTTCTCCCTCATCTACCATTCCTCCGGGAATTTCCAAAGTCTCTTTGCCAATTCCAAACCGAAACTGGCGAACCAAAATAATCTCTTGATTGGGAGTAATAGCTACTACATTAGCTGAATCTGGGGCTTCCAAGACCGTAGCTTTCAAAACATGGCCATTTCTATTATTCTTTTGGTGGTCAATACGTATTTTAAAAATACTTAAATCGGGGCCCGGTTCTGATTTTAAACACTGATAAGGTGCCATAAGATTTTATTGAAAGGTAAAATTCACAAAAAAAAGGCCTTATCATCACTGACAAAGCCTTTTGTACCCACGACTGGAGTCGAACCAGCACATCCTAATCGGACACTAGGCCCTCAACCTAGCGCGTCTACCAATTCCGCCACGTGGGTGGTTGGATCGGCAAAGTTAATAACATTTTTCAATTAAAAAGGGTTCCTAGATAAAGATTTTTTCTGTCACAGTAGAAAAAATCAATTAATACTCCTTCTATTTTGTTTAACCACGAAATTCCTTTTCCTCAATAAACCCTACCTCTCTGTCTCAAAACAGACAATATGGTATCTTTTTGTTTAATCTTCTTTTTTTAGCACTTTAAAGTAATCAGTCACTTAAAATAATGAAAAAGATGAATGTAATATATTTATTATGTATAATTGTTTATCATCTTACTCTTTAGAAACCCAACCCCTCATAATCCAATAATACTTTTTACTATTGGTAGCTCTATAATTTGAATTTATACGCATTATTGAATATGGTATAAGGTCTAGATTGTCAAATTAATCCATGTATCTAAATTATTACTTATGTCTGTATTTTTACTTTTTCTTATTGCGCTAACGAGTGTTTGCTTTTCTACCATTTTCTTGATGGAGCAAAAATCAGAAGAAGCAAGTTCACCAACTATCAATAAGCCATCTTCCATCCCTTGTCAAAGGGATAGTTCTTTAACAGTAAGCACTACTACGAAGGATCAAATCCTCCAAGAGGGTAAAACGATTTAATTTATTGGTAGAAAGTCTAAAATGATGTCTTGTCGATCACTAGTTCTTAAGTACGACGACTGGCTAATGCATCACTACGTAGTCGTTGAAGAAACGGAGAAGCAAAGATAAAATTCTCTAAGAACGAATTATCTGTATCCATGACTTCGTTTTTATTGCCTTGCCAAGCGATTTGACCTTCATTAAGGAGTGCGATATTATCCCCGATACCCATTACAGAGTTCATATCGTGGGTATTGATCACGGTGGTAATATTATTTTCGTAGGTAATACTCTGAATCAATTCATCAATCAATAGGGCCGTTTTGGGATCCAGTCCAGAGTTGGGTTCATCACAAAACAGATATTTAGGTTCCAAAACGATCGCTCGTGCAATACCTACTCTTTTTTGCATTCCACCACTCGTTTCACTGGGATAGCGATCATTTACACCAACCATTTCAACTCTATCAAGGCAATAGTTGACCCGATCCAATTTTTCTTTTTTAGTTTTATTGGTAAACATATCTAGGGGGAAACGGATATTTTCTTCTACCGTCATCGAGTCAAATAGTGCGGAACCCTGAAAAAGCATTCCTACTTCCATTCTGATTCCTCTTTTTGCTTTTTCATCCATCGCCGTAAAATCACGTTCTCCGTAAAGGATTCGTCCTTCTGTAGGCGATAATAGCCCGACCAATAATTTTAGAAGCACTGTTTTTCCTGCTCCACTCTTTCCAATGATAAGATTGTTCTTACCTGCGTAAAAATTAGTAGAAATACCCTTCAAAACCTTCGTCTCTCCAAAAGACTTAAACACGTTTTCGGCAGTGATCATAATTTTCTATTGCGTTAATAACATGGCAATCATATAATCCGATAGTAGGATCATAATATTACTATAAACAACTGCTTGCGTACTGGCAGCACCAAGTTCAATACTTCCTCCTTTTACGTAATACCCCTGATAAGCGGCTACACTAGTAAGTATAAAAGCGAAAACGACCGCTTTTACAAGCATCATAAAAACATTATAAGGAACAAAAAAGGATTGTAATCCTAAGACATATTCAGATTGAGTAATCATCCCTCCCGCTACACTGGCAATCAAACCACCCGAAATACTCATAAAGGCCGCAATACAAACCAACATAGGAATGACGACTACTGCTGCTAGTATCTTTGGGGTAATCAAAAATGCTGCGGTATTTACGCCCATGATTTCCATAGCATCAATATGTTCTTTCTGCCTCATTCCACCGATTTCGGCGGCAATATTCGATCCTACCTTACCTGCTAAAACTAGACAGGTAATCATCGGTGCCATCTCTATAATCGTGGTATCTCGAACAATATATCCGATATAATACCCTGGAATAAAACTGTCTTGCAGTTGATAAGAAAATTGCACAGCAGTCACCGCTCCAATAAATACGGAGATCAAACAGACGATAATCAGTGAACCAATACCAATATCGTTCATCTGTCGCATCATTTCCTTCCAGTACATAGCTGGCTTCTCGGGTCGAGCAATCGCCTGTTTTAGCAACAGTAAGTATTGACCAATATGAAAAAATAAGCTTTTAAACATAGATATATCCTAATAAATGGGACGCAAAAATAAAGAAATAAGTTTAGACTTTATGCTTGAATTTCTTCTTGCTGTTTTTTAACACACTTGGCGTACAATTGGTTATTAGTTCAATCTTTTTTTTTATTATTGTAAAAAAAAATATGAATATCATTATTACCGGAGCTACAAAGGGAATTGGTCGAGCAATTGCCGAAAAATTTGCCGAACAAGGCTTTAATCTTGCGCTTTGTGCTCGTAACACAGACGACCTTAAGCAATGTAAAAAAGATTTAACTATAGCCTACCCCAATATTCAGATTCTAACTAAGAAAACAGATATGAGCAAACCTAAACAGGTGAGCGCTTTTGCAGAATTTGTTAAAAAACACTGGAAAAAGATCGATATCTTGGTAAATAACGCGGGTGTCTTCTTACCCGGTGAGATTTTAAAAGAAAAAGAAGGAACATTAGAGAGTCAGATCAATACCAATCTTTATTCCGCTTACCATCTCAGTAGAGCGATTGCCCCCCTAATGGTACGGCGTAAATCTGGCTATATTTTCAATATGTGTTCTATTGCTAGTCAGATTGCCTATCCAAATGGAGGATCTTATAGTATTTCAAAATTTGCCCTCTATGGTTTTTCAAAAGTCTTGCGAGAAGAACTAAAAGATAAAGGAGTACGGGTGAGTGCTATTTTGCCAGGCGCTACTTGGTCTGCTTCTTGGGCTGGTGTAGATTTACCAAAAGAACGATTAATGCAGGCCAACGATATAGCGGAAGCTATTTGGGGAGCTTGGCAGATGAGTAAATCCGCCGTTATGGAAGAAATTATTCTAAGGCCTCAGTTAGGCGATTTATAATGAATTTTAGTAGAATTAGCGAATAGCTTTTTTATCACCCTAAAATAAAACAGCGAAAATGATCGAGATCATTTCCGCTGTTTCTATTCTATTTAACTATAATAATATTTTATTAATCATCTTTGTTCGCAAAGATTGATTTGTCTTCTGCTCTAAAAATATAGGCTCCTCCTTTTCGATCAGATTGATAAGCACCGATAAAGATATCTTCGCCAGACATCGCAACACTGCTACCAAATAAGTCTCGTGGCGAACCATCCATTGCACTCATTTTATTGGCCAATCCCCAGTTATTATCTCCTTCTTTATCTTTTCTAAAAAGATAAGTTGCACCCATTCCCATTTCATGACCTTCACTTCCTACTAGCAAGTAGGCTCCACTCATCGCAATTGTTTTACCAAAACGATCATTAATATCCGCATCTAATGGTTGTACTTTTTTTAATTCTCCCCAGTTATTTTCACCACCGAGATTTCTTTCAAAAACATATACTGCTCCCATAAATCCATCTACCCCTTCTGCTCCCACTGCTAGATAATCATTAGATAAAGCAAGGCTGCTTCCAAAACGATCTTTCGCTTTTCCATCCGAAGAAAATATTTTTAATGACTGATTCCAACCTGCTGCTTCCCTTTCATAAATAATAATAGAACCAGTTTTGTTATCGCGTTTAGCACTGACCACTAACATGTTTCCAGTTAGCGCAACACTGCTTCCAAAGCGATCATTATCAGCACCTTCTTCGTCATGAATTTTAGCTTCAAACATCCATTGATCGTCTTTCAATTGATACGTATAAACAGCGCCAGCAGATCGTCCCTTATCATCTTCTCCGTAAGCACCAACGGCAATACGTCCGTTATTTACGGTAATACTGGTTCCAAAATAATCTCCAGAAGATTTATCTGGTGCCATGATTTTTTGTACTTCACCCCAAGCATCTGCTCCTCCAGCTTTTCGATTAAAAACATATACTGCACCCGCAAAGTCTTCATGACCTTGTGCAGTCACAAAAGCATAATCACCTTCTATCGCAACCTTTCCACCAAAATTATTAAATGCTTCTCCGTCGGACGCCAATAGTCTTTCTTTCATCATCCAAGCATCTGTTTTTTCATCTGCTCGAAAATAAACATAAGCCGCTCCAGCTTCTGGTCCACGCTCGTCATCTGTCCAAGCTCCAACAATACTATAGTTTCCAGAAATCGCTACCGCTTTACCAAAATTATCTTGATAATTAGTCCGTGTAGCCATTAACTTAGTTCCTTCTTCTGCTTCTTGAGCAGAAAGAACCGTAGTGTTAGACAATGAAAAAATACTTAAAAATAAGATAAGGGAAAGTGGTTTTGCACATCGTAAAAATGCCTGCATTTTAATAGTTATTTTATGGTTATAAAAAGTAGAAGACTGAAGTTTTTTTAAGATAACTTCTATATATGGGAGGGAAAGACAGGGAGAAAAAGAGAGGGAATTTTGTTTCCTATTAAAAACAACTTCTATGCCAGTTATTTAAATTTCTTTTTAAAATTATCCAAATTTGTGACAAGCTAGAAGTAGTAACTTCAAGGAAAAAATGAGCAAAACTAAAAAGAGCGGATTCACTATTGTGAATCCGCTCCTAAAATACTCCTATATGATAACCTTATTAAAATTTTCTAAAAAACTGTTTTTCTTAGAAAGTAATCGAAGTAGTTTTCTGCGTACTTCCTCCTTTTGTTTTCAACTTTAGCAGAGCAGTATGTGTACCTCGATCAATTGTATGGATTACTTCTAAGCGACCACTACTTGCATTAAAAGTAAAATTAGTGATGGAAGTACCATTAACCGTGAGCGTAATTTCAGACTTTGACTTTACGTTCTTAAGCAATCCTACAATTCGCGTTTTAGCCGTATTCGGATTAAACGGATCTGCAGAAGGTTGACTCATCGTCAGTGCATCGATTACTGGCTTAGCGGTTGTTGCCGTTCCAATGCTACCTGGCTTACCCACTACCTGACCTGGCTTATCTACTTCCATCTTAATAGTTATCTGATCATTAGCTGTTCCAGAATCATTTTGTGCAGCAGCAATCAACCTATTGTTTCCTTCCTTTAATCTTACAGTAGAAGTAATCGTCTTACGGCGCTTGTCAAATTTAAAGGATACGGACCTTCCATTGACCTTCAAATCCATCTTACTCTTTTCAAATACATTTTCTATCTTAACCGTCACGTTATAACTAGGTTTCTCTGTGGTAATATTTTTAGACGGTATGGTAAATCGAACCTTAGGCTTTGCAATTTTAACTATAGGTATCGTGTAATCCACTCTTACAGATGCCTCATCACGACCACCTTCATTGCTAGCTTTCAGCAGAATCTCGTTCTTACCTTTTGCTAAAGTTAGGTTGGCTGTTACCCGCCCATTTGAGAAATTAAAATCATAAACTCTTTTTCTGTTCAAATACAACTCTACCTGATTTTTACGATCTACGTTAGATACGGTACCTATAAATTCAGTTTTTGCTTTATTTACTTTTGCTCGGTTTCGTGGCTTAGTAATCCTTACTTTTGGTCCTTTTACCTGCTGCGCTTGTTCATAATAAATAATCGTACGATCAGAACCAGTACCAGCAGCATTAGTAGCGACAATTTCTATTTCATTTCGACCTACTTTTAGGTCTGCATTTCCAGTAAAACGATCTCCTCGATAATCAAACCCACTAACGGTTCTTCCATTTACCGTAAAAAGAATATTGCAATTATTATCAAGTGGTCCAACCGTTGCTTCAATTCTTTCTCGGCTATTTTTTGTCGTATAAGGATCACTATACGGCTTTGTTATTTTTACCATCGGCTTTACCAAGGTGATGGTTTTTTCTAATTTAATATTTGCCTGATCAGATCGTCTACCACGTTCATTTCTTGCTTCAATTTTGATGCGATTATTTCCTTCTTCAAGGTAAATATCAGATTCAAAACGAGTCCCTCGTAAAGAGAAGTTATCTTCTCGACGACCATCTACGGTAAAATAAATATCATCTCTATTGTAAACATTTTCAATCGTCGCTTTTACTCGGTAACGATTCTCTTCAACAGTTTCGTTATTGCGATAAGGTCGTGTAATCTTAACAACCGGATATGGTGTATTTATAATCACCGGATCATTAACTTGAGGCGTTTCAATTCTAGGCTCGTTCGTTACTGGTGGTTCTTCTTTAAATCGATCTACATAAATGATGGTAATCGTTTCACTATCACTTCCAGCTGCGTTATAAGCACTAACGGTAATCGTATTACTTCCTTCTAGTAAATTAAATTCACCTTTTAAAATGTTATTACTGTAATCAAATGGTGTAGACTTCCCATTTACCGTCATATCAATATCCATCGCATTATTTACGTACTTAACAGAAGCGCGAATAAAAGCAGAAGGTTGATAAATCGTAGTTGTTTTCCTGTGAGGATTAATGATATCCACTTCAGGACCTTTCTCTTTTTCTTTTTTAGGATCGATAATCCAACGTAAGTTTAGATTTGTATAGTGATGCCAGTCGTTATCTGTAGAAATATTATTCTGGTGATCATATTTGACACCATCAAAATCATCTGTACGAGTAAACGTAACTTTATGACCAAGACCAAGAGAGAAACGAGGGGTTAATTGATACCCAAGCTCAATACCTGCACCCGGCATAAATCCGATGTTCCCAAACTCATTATCCTGTGCGTCGGTTTCATGATATCCATCCAAAATATCGTCTAGTTCTCGACGAATGACGGAACGAGAAGCAGTCGTATCAATTCCTAAATAGCCTGCAGAATATAAGTTGCCATTACTATTTTGCTGATCAGTTCTAGCCCAATATCCTCCGATTCCAACACCTCCAAAAAGATTGAGGTTGATATTCGTTCTTTCTCTAAGTTTATTAAAATGCAAGACACCTTCCAGTCCTATTTCTCCAAAATGTGTTCGGTTATTCTGAAAAACAAATCCTGCTTCGTTATTAGCTTTGGTATAATCCAGATCACCGTTCACTCCATTTAAGACCGGATTGCGCGTAATTCCATAAGATCGTTCATGGTCTAATCCATAGCTTTCTGCATAAAGCAAACGCCCTCGCAAATCAAAAGCAAAAGTGCTACCAGGACGGTAATATAGATTTTTTGCCAATGTCAAACCAGCTCCCCAACCTTCCAGCGTAAGCGGTACATCAGAAGTCTGGTAGGCCAGTCCTCCGTTTAATCCAATAGTCCAGTATCCAGGTGTTCGT
Source organism: Saprospiraceae bacterium (assembly GCA_023300665.1). Taxonomy (GTDB): domain Bacteria; phylum Bacteroidota; class Bacteroidia; order Chitinophagales; family Saprospiraceae; genus JALZUU01. The sequence continues at coordinate 9,843 of JALZUU010000710.1, forward strand.
TCGGTTGTTTCGTAAGTAGATTTTTGAGCGTTCAACGTTATGCCAAAAAGTAGCATAAAGACCGCCAGCGGTAAAAATTTCATTCCATTTTTCATAGCTAAAGGTTTTAGTGAGTAAATGTTATTTAGTTCTTGCTTCTTAGACTTTAGAATTGCGTTAAAATTAAAGGAGGAATTAATTCAAAACGTGAAGAAAACGTATTTATTAAGAAAAATTAAACCCGATTTTTTGTTATTTATTTAGCATCAAATAACTTTAAATAACTGATTATCAATACTTTTTATAAGTATTTATTTAATAATTGAATATTGTGTGTAAAAAAAAGATTTAACTAAATTTATAGCCATGACCGGATTATTTAACGGAGTATTAACGCCCATCAAGGTAAAAGGAAAGTCATTTTCTAAAAATTTCAACTATTAAATTATAGATATGCTTATGTTTAAACAAGAACACTATAGTTAAAATCAATAATGCGATAGTTTTTAGTAATTATCTTTGATAATCGTAGTAATTCTATATAGAAACCCATATATTTGTTTTAAGTATCTATGTAAGTGTGACAACCTTTGATAGCTCACTCTTTCTAGTGAAATAGTAGGTGTTATTTTGGTAGATAAAATCTCGTTTTCAACAGGCTTAATCTCAGTAACTCCCAACCGAATCTTTGTACGTCTCAGTTTATTTAATTGAGATATTTTCCATGAACAAAACTTATTAAGATGTTATTCAGAATTTTACTAACAATGTTTGCTCTTCTGGGCACGCTTAGCTTAAGCGCACAGCTAACTAGAACCATCGATGGTTCCTCTAATAATTTACAAAATCAAGATTGGGGTTCCGCCGGTGCCGAATTAGGTACGATTACCTCAAATGGGTTTACAGATGGCATGAATGAACCCGGAGGAACCACACGCCCCAATCCTCGTATCATCAGTAATAATTTATTTGCTCAAACAGATTTGTTGAATGATCCTTTAAATCTTAGTGATTTTGTCTGGGTATTTGGACAATTTTTAGATCATGATATGACCGCAGTCGGCAATAGTCCTGTTGAAACAGCAAATATTGCCGTAGATTTTGCAGATGTACATTTTAATCCAGGTAATGCAAATCAGGGTGTCCTGATCAGAATGAACCGATCTATGCCACGGCCTGGTTCAGGCACAAATGTTAACAATCCAAGACAATTTACCAATGATATCACTAGTTGGATAGATGGTTCGAATGTCTATGGTTCTGATCAGGATCGAGCAGACTATCTTCGTAGTTTTTCTGGTGGAAAACTAAAAACATCTAACGGAAATTTACTTCCATATAATACTGACACGCACGAGGCCGATGGTCAAACCGACAGTGGAGCACCACATATGGATAATGAAAATCCATTTAACAATCTTTTATTTGTAGCCGGAGATGCACGAGCCAATGAACAACCTTTACTGGCTGGATTTCATACGCTTTTTGTTCGCGAACATAATCGTCTTTGTGATGAACTTGCTCAAAGTAATCCAACTTGGAATGACGAACAACTTTATCAGCATGCACGTAGAACGGTAGCTGGATATCTTCAGTCCATCACTTATAATGAATGGCTTCCTTCGATTGGCGTGCATTTACCTACTTATGCGGGTTATGACTTTACGGTTTACCCAAATGCGACCAATGTATTTTCCGCAGCAGCTTTCCGTTTAGGGCATACTTTACTAAATAGCAATCTGCAATTAATGGAGGATGATGGAACTAGTTTGGGGTCTGTAACACTAGCGGATGCTTTTTTTAATCCAGCTATGGTAGCAGATAATGGTGTTGAACCATTCTTTAAAGGGATGGCTCAGCAAGTAGAACAAGACATGGATGGTAAAGTCGTAGATGATGTACGTAATTTCCTTTTTGGACCACCACAATTAGGACTTGGAGGTCTAGATCTTGCAGCTATTAATATCAATCGTGGTAGAGAACGAGGTTTAGCTGATTTTAATTCAATTAGAACTGATTTAGGATTGACTCCTTATACCGATTTCAGTGAAATATCTTCAGACCAAACAGTGGTAACTACTTTGGCTAGCCTTTATAATAATATCAATGATATCGATCCATGGGTTGGTATGTTGGTAGAAAACCACATGCCTGATGCACTTTTTGGTGAAACAGTTATGGCCATAATGATTCAACAATTCCAAGCATTAAGAGAAGGAGATCGTTTCTACTATGAAAATGATCCAGTACTTTCTGTTAGCGAAAAAACTGAAATTACCAATACAACTTTCCGTGACATCATTATGCGTAACACAGGTCTTACACTCATGCAATCCAATGTATTTGAAGCAATGCCTCATGATTCTATTTGTGTAACAAACTCCGGTGCACTCCCTATGTTTGGGGATATTCAAACCTTTACTGGTGTTTCTGTAGAAGGTGCAACGATCGAACTTACCAATAGTACTGAATCTATTCTTGGAACTACTACTTCCGATCAAAGTGGTAATTTTGCTTTAGGTGATAACGCCACTTGTAATGATTATTTTCTAACGCCTACGTTCGAAGGAAATAATCTTCGGGAAGGGTTAGATAGTTGGGATTTGGTATTAATGATTCGTCATATTTTAAGAATCAATGATTTTGATACTGCCTATAAAACCATTGCAGCGGATATCAATCGAAATAATGAAGTTACCATCAGTGATGTAATTGATCTACAAAGAGTATTGCTTTATTATGAAAATGAATTTACTAATAATAATTCTTGGCGATTTGTAGATGCAAGCATTAATTTTGATGATCCTTTCAATCCTTTTACAGAGACCATTACGGACTTTGCTTTTGTAAAATTATCTGAATATAATAATGAGCAACAATTTATTGCTCTAAAGGTAGGAGATGTCAGTGGAAATGCTGATCCAAACAATTTGCTGGTAGGTGATTCTCGAACGGATGAGGCACTAACCTTTACGGTAAAGGATCAAGCATTTAAAGCAGGAGAAACTTATACCATTGATTTTACAACAGAAGATTTAAAAAATCTAGTGGGATATCAGTATACACTGAACTATGATCCAGCAATGCTAAAATTCATAGACCTTAATACTGGTTCATTAGAAAATCTAACCAAAAATAATTTCGTTGTTTTAGAAGAGGAAGGGGTGATTAATACCAATTGGTTTTCTGCCGCAGCGGTTACCGTAGAAGATGCGATTGCGCCTTACTCAATCACTTTCCAAGCTAAGCAAGATGGTTCTTTAAAAGACGTTTTGAGTATCAACTCTCGATACACCAAAGCGATTGCTTATCAAGAAAATGAAATAGCAATGGATGTCAATTTAAATTTCCAAGTAGCCGATCAATTAATTCCAGCCAATAGTTTGGAACTATATCAGAATAAACCAAACCCGTTTATGGGAGAAACTCAGATTGGATTTAACTTGCCAAAATCTATGGATGCGACACTTGAGTTTTATGATCTAACCGGTCGTAAGTTATTCCAAATCAAGCAAAATTTTGAAAAAGGATATCAAGAAGTTTCTGTAAGTCACGCTGACCTAAATGCGAGCGGAGTGATTTACTACCAACTACAAACAGAGGAAGGTACTTTAACGAGAAAGATGATTTTGAATTAAAAACATTCCACTACAATAAAAAAAGCCCGAATAGAAAATCTATTCGGGCTTTTTTTTATTTTAGGCAACTTTAGATTAGTTTATAAGTACTAATACGAATCAGGGTTTAAAAACTAACTAAAATCAAAATTATTGACTAGATCATTTCAATTGATTTTGTTTTTTTGCTATTTGCTCTTAGCTTTTGGCTTGGCCACCCGTCCCTTCGGGTTCGCTAATTAGCATTAGCTCATCCTCTTCTATCGCGATAGAGTGAAGCAAATAGC
>JALZUU010000711.1 GCA_023300665.1 Saprospiraceae bacterium
TTATAAGCGTTTTTGGTCGCTCGACTGACCCAACGACGAGGACGTCGTTTGACTTTTTTACTACTAAAAGTATTCGTGCCCCATTCGTATACCTCATTAAGTTCTTTCTCTATTTTTTCTAACATCACCAGGCAAGCTTTTCCGGCGGTTCTAGCCTCTACTACTTCTCTTAGAAAGTTTTTGTATTTAGCTAATTTTTTATCTAGTGTTATCAATTTTTTAGCGCCCTTACCTTTCGCATTTTTATCTGTCAGCACTTTTTTCTTAGCGATCAATAAGGTCTTCAGTGTATTTTTTGCTCCTATCAGTAATTTTGATTGACGGCTTAAAATTCCATCTTCATACCGTAGTATTTCTAGATGTTTTTTTACTGCCTGACATTTTAAAAAAGCAGCAAGGAATTCTTGTCGCTCTTTTTCCATCAGCGGATCTTTTGTTCCTAGTAGTTCATAAAATAGCTTTCGCACAGACTTCCCTTCTAGGGTTGTTACATCCATTTGTTCTTTCTCCATTTGTTTTTCATACATCGCTAATTCAAATTCGGATTCCTTTATCGCTGCTTTCAAGTGCTTACGATGGATCTGAATTTTTTCTCTACGGCGATTATCTTCATAGGCTTCTCGGAGTGCTTTATTTAGTGATTTTTCCAATGGATTATTTATTTGTGAACATTCTTAAACAACTTCAATTGGCTATTCTTAAAATAAAAAGCAGGGACTCGAATGTTTAAAGTTTGAGTCCCTGCTTAATTAACCACGATAAGTGGTGTTATTCGTTCTAATACGCCAGAAGAAATATTATTTATTCTTCCTTAACACATTAACTAATTACACTTCAATTTTTGCGTCATTTCATACTTTGCTGACTTTGCATACTTTTCATCTTTCACTTTACCATAAGCGGCACAAGCATCTGATTTTTTACCCATTGCTTGATAAATTTTAGCAACTTTATAATTGTATTTAGAAAGACTTTTTTCATCCGTCGATGCAGTATATGTCAATGCTTTTTCGTACATCGCTAATGCATCTTGATTGTTTCCTGCTTTAGCAGATTTAGCCGCTTCTTTAGCCGTAGTAATTCTTGCGCCTTTTTTAAAACCAAGCGCCTCTTTAGAATCAGCACCAGCTAAGTCAATCGCTTTGTTCGTATAGTAAAGTACACTATCCATAGATTGTCCTCGGAAAGCCTTACTAATTCCATAATAAGCACGAGCATAACTATCGTCAAGTGCGATCGCTTTATTAAAAGCAGTCATTGCTGAAGATCGGTCCTTCGCCTTTAACTTGGCACTTCCTTGTGTATAATAAAGCATTGGTAGTTGATCCGTTACCTGCTTTGCCATATCTGGATTATTATATTTTTCAGAAAGTACTACTGCTTTTTCGAATCCTGTAATCGCACCATCCATATCCTTTTTATCATGCGCCATACGGGCCGTATTGTATTGTAAAGTAGGTAACATTCCTGTTATTTTTCCAGTAATTTCGGATGCCTCATCTCCTAGAGCTTCTGCTTTTGGTAAAAGATCCATTAGCTTAGTCAAAGCTGCTTCTGGCTGATCGTTGGCTCCCGTTACTACTTCGTTAAAAGATTTTGTGACTTCGTCCAATGTTTGGGCAGTCAAATTGAAAGTAAATACGGCTGTTAATAGGATTAAACTAAATAAACGCTTCATTATTAAATACTTTTTTAATGTTTAAATGCCTGAATGAGTTTCACATTTCAAACATTTATAATTTGTTAATAAATAATCTTAATTCTGTTATTCTTGACGTATTAAGATTTTGGTAAAATAATATAATGGGGAACACCAAAATAATAGTTATTGACCAATGTATGTGAGAAAAATAGTTTTTTTTTCAATTGACGACAAATTCAATCTAGAGGTAAGTTCTCTTAAAAACCGTATTTTTACTGCTCAGTTGACATCCACTCACTCTATGCCCTAATCAATCTTTTTATTGATTGGGGTGTTTTTTTATCTTTAAGGGATGATTCTGAGCTAAAACAAACCTTATTGTATCATTTTTTGAGTAATTATTTCTTATAAAAAAGATAATCATGAAATACCTTTTTATTATTCTCACGCTTACTATTTTAGTTACCATAGCTTGTAAGCCTACTACCCAAATTGAGCAGCAAACACCTCAAATAATACCTCCTGTACCAGAAAAAGTAGAAACGAAAAGCTTTGGTGAAGCAATTTTTAGAGGAAGTGGTAATGAACCTTTTTGGTCTTTACAGATTGATGAAAGCCATAGTTTGTTACTAAAATCAATCGACGATCATCAATTCAACTTAAATACGTCCATCACTCAAATATCTAGGATAAGCGATGCCAAGGCTATTAATTTAACGGCAGACCTTCCTGATGGAAAAATGACAATTATGTTAATTGAAAATGGCTGCCAAGATAATATGTCTGGTAAAAATTCTTCACACGCTTTACAGATCATCATAAAAAAAGAAACACTAGAAAAGCCCGTTCTTTATAAAGGATGTGGAGAATTCTTAAACGCATACCTAGTCAATAATAATTGGAAATTGGAAAGTATCAATGGTAAAAATATAAGCAGTTTACCCATCGAAAAAGCACCTACACTAAACATAAATTTATTAGAAAAAAAAGTGAATGGTTTTACTGGATGTAATACCTTTTTTGGAGCAGTGCAAATGGAAAAAGGAAGGCTAATATTTGGAAATATTGG
>JALZUU010000712.1 GCA_023300665.1 Saprospiraceae bacterium
AGCGCTACTTCCGAATTGATCAATACCTTTCTTGGACAAGAATATCCTTGCGTTAAAAAAGATAATAAGACCGGATAGCTTCGAGGCTCCCAAATCGTAATCAATGGTTCAGGAAATTCATTATTCGGACTGTTAAATGCCGTAGCAACTTTGGAAGGGTCACGATGTTTAATCAAGTAATCTAAGGTTTCTTTATCTAAAAGAGGAAGGTCGCAAGCAACAACTAACCAAGCAGAATTTGGATTCTTTCGGAAGGCTGAAGCAATCGCACCAAAAGGTCCTAATCCTAGAAAACTATCAAAGATCAATGGCATTCCAAACAAATCTGGATCAGCAGATTGATCAGGCCGGCAAGATAAAAAAGTCTGTTCACAACAGGAAGATAATAGATCAAAAGCATATTCTCGTTGTGGCTTGCCGTGGTAATTAATTTTTCCTTTATCACGACCCATTCGACGACTTTTACCGCCAGCAAGCACAAGACCATTTATAAGAGGAATATTTTTTTCTAAACTGCTTTTTAAAAAACCAGTAATAGCTGAAATATCATTAATTTGGTAGGTAGGAATTTTTTCTAAATTTTGTGTAGCCAATGCCTCTTGTAAATAGGCTGGAATTTCATTAATCCCTTCTGTAAATAGAATCAAAACAACCTCGGTTAAACGATCCAATTTTTTTTGTAAAGACTTTTCTTTTTTCGGATCAATGACTACGATCTGCTGCTTTGCTAAAAAATGATTTCCATTGACAAGCACCGCATCTTCACCATTAAAAATATTGCGATACTGAAAAGAATTAAGCGTTCCTTTCTGGTCAAAACGATGGAAGTCAATTTTATCAGTATACCCTTGCGAAGCACCAGCTTCAAAAGGAGTAGTATCCTTTTTTTTAACTTCTTCTTCACCTGCATGATCTGCATCCACATATCCGATTTTAAAATCGGTTGACAAAGATTTAATAATGTCTTGAGATAATTGCTGAATAACACCACAAGGCGTTCCAATAATCGCCCATTCTTGTCGATGAAAATTTCCGTAATCAGGACGGGTTAGGGCGGTATGTTTTTGGTGCTTTTTCATAATTTACTTTTAAACTACTTCTATATTCAAGTAATCGAAATCACTTTTTCCTCCAGTCTTTTTTAATAATCTAGTTTCTTTAATAATGATGTTATGCGACATAGCTTTACACATATCATAAATGGTTAGAGCGGCAACAGAGGCACCGGTAAGCGCTTCCATTTCAACGCCCGTTTTTGCTGTTAAGCTAGCGGTGCAGTGAATCACTATTTCGTGTTGTTCATTGACAGATATTTTCACTTTACAATTATCTAATCCAAGTGGATGACAAAGTGGAATAAGATCACTAGTTTTTTTAGCTGCCATAATTCCGGCAAGGATGGCGGTCTGAAATACAGGGCCTTTTTTGGTTTGAATTTCACCTTCGGTGAGTTGGGCCAAAATTGCTTCATTGACCACTACAATACTTTGTGCCGTAGCAGATCGTTTTGTTATTTTTTTTTCACCCACATTAACCATCGAAGGATTGCCCTGATTGTCTAAGTGAGTTAGTTGGTTACTCATCTTTATTAAAATTAAATTGTTTTTTATTTGTGAAGTATTTATCCACTATCCACCAATTGTAGCCATAGACTCATTGATAGATTGGCCTCCTCGTCGATTTTTTTCTGCCTCAAACCCATCTTTAGCTCGGTGGCTAAGTGCATTTAAAAATAAAGCAGCTATTTCTTCATCGCTTGCTCCAGCGCGCAAAAAATCTCTAACATTAAAAATGCCATTATCGTAAAGGCAAGTTTTTAATAGTCCTGTTGGCGTAAGTCTGATTCGATTACAAGTGCCACAAAAAGTGCGACTGTAAGCTGCAATAATTCCAACAGTACCGGGGTGACCGGGTATTTTATAATTTGCAGAAGTTGAGAAGGCAGGATCGGGTATCTTTTCTAAGTTAGGATAAACGGTTTTTATTTTATCTAAAATCTTTTTATGATTCCAAAGACTTAGGCCGTGATCTTCTCCGCTTCCATTAAAAGGCATTTCTTCAATAAAGCGAACACCGACTGGATAATCTTTGGTAAGGTTGATCATTGGAATAATATCATCCGTATTCTTACCATTCATTACAACGGCATTTATTTTTGTAGGAATCTCATGTTTTATTAATGAATGAAAAGTATCCATGACAGCAGGTAATACATCGCGGCGGGTAATATCAAAAAAGCGTGCTTGGTCTAAGCTGTCAATACTCAGATTAACTGATTTGATACCTATCTTCTTTAATTCAGGAACTAGCGGTGCCGTAACCGTTCCATTGGTGGTCAAATGAACCTCTCGAATACCAGGAAGTTGACAAATAGTGGTCAAAAATTTCATCATGCCTTTTCTAACGAAAGGTTCTCCTCCAGTAATTCTGATTTTTTCGATTCCTGATTTTGCAAGAACTTGGATCAGACGGATCATTTCTTCGTAAGAGAGTAGTGCTGATTTTTCTACATATTGAATACCGTTTTCGGGCATACAATAAAAGCATCGTAAGTTACAACGATCTGTTACCGCTAATCGCAAATAATTAATAATTCTACCATGATTATCGTACAACATATTTTTTTCACCTCTTGATATAGGTGTTTAAGTAAAGTTACAATAAAAAGAAGAGTATTTTATTGCGTAATACTTTTTTAAATAAAGTTCATTTTTTATCACAAAAAATAATGGAAACCGTCTAGTAGTATCAATTTTTTATTGATTTTTAATGGATTAAATAATCTATATTTTCAACATGTTATTTTTAATCCTGTCACGATTTATATTGTTCTTTTATAATAACTAATAGGAATGGCCTGTAATTTGCCTTTTATCAAGTCTTATCATTCCCCTTCCCTCCCGAATTATGTTCCCCATAAGAAGATTTTATACTTTATACTAAAATACCCTTACTCGAACAATCCCGAAAATTGTAACTATGTATTTGAAATTTAACCACAAGATCAAATTTTTATTTTTTACTTTTCTCTTTCTATCTGTTTTTCTGAATGCTCAGACATTAACATATGGAGATGCTACTACTGCATCTATTAGTGTTGCTGGCGAAGTAGATACCTATACCTTTAGTGGAAATGCTGGAGATATTATTCGTATTAGAATGAGAGGTTCTTCACAAGGAGTTGATGGTTGTTTCAAATTATTAGGTCCAGCAGGAAATTTATTATCGGAAGAATGTGACGATGGAGGAATCGTACAATTGGTAGCTTATACATTACCTTCAACTGGTTTTTATTCTATCATTGCTCAAGATCACAACGATAATGATACGGGAGATTATGGCTTGTCGCTTGAGGTTTTAAATGGAACGGAAGGAGTAAAAATGGTAAGTTGTGGAGATGATATATTATCTAGTTTAGATCATTGGACGGAGGTAGACCTTTATGGTTTAGAATGTGCCGCAGGAGATCAGTTGATGATTCAGATGCGTAGCACTTTATCCAATGTTGAATGTCGATTAGAATTAATTGATCCGTCTGGTAATACGGTTGCTAATGAAGTTACACAAACAGGATTGGCTATTATTTCTGCATTTACAATTCCTACTAATGGACGATACACAATTGCAGCATATGATGGAAATGGAAATGATTTGGGAGATTATGGAATCTCTTTTCAATTATTAAATGATGAATCTTGTGCTACTCCGATTGATTGTGGTACTACTATTAATAATACTTTCGCTCAGGTAGCACAGGTGGATGCTTATACAATGAATTGTGTGGCTGGAGATCAGATAGTTATTAGGGCTACGGATCTCGGTACTTCTTTAGAGCCCAATCTTATCCTTTGCGATGCGAATGGAACGGATGTAGTCGCTACAATGGATTCTGAAACAGCAGAAATTAATTATAATATTCCAAATTCTGGATCATATAACTTGATTGTTAGAGATGATAAAGGAAATGACACAGGTGAATATTCTTTGTCATTGCAAGTAGTAAATAGCGAAGCGTGTGCAAAATTTTTGGATTGTGGTGATAATGCTTTTAGTACAACACTCGATGAAGAAAATGAAGTAGATGTTTATTCTTTTAAAGCAAACCAAGGAGAAATAATCAATGTGCAGATGCGAGGATACCTCAATGGGATTGATGCTTTTCTTAAAATATATGATACGGCAGGTAACTTATTAGCCTCTGATTATAGCAATGGATCAATGGCTAGTATCAACGACTTAGTAATTCCTACAGAAGGCCTTTATACCATTACTGCGGAAGATCGAAATGGAAATGATACAGGTGAATATGGTTTATCTTTTCATAGAGTACATCTAGATCTTTGTCCAACTAGTCTAAGTTGCGATAACAGTACCTCTAACGGAATGATTGATCATTTTGCAGAGATGGATCTATATGAATTTACGGCTGAAGCTGGACAAATTATTAGTTTCGAAATGGCAGAAATAGACGCCGGACTTGAACCTATGATTCGGTTTTATGCACCGGATGGTACTTTACTAGTCGAAGAACATAAATCTTTTCACGTTGATGTTACAGATTTTGTTCTACCACAAACAGGTCGTTACACGATAGTTTGTTTAGATAAAAACGGAAATGACACAGGAGCTTATACGCTTGATTTTAATTTAGATTTTGATAATGGAACTTCAGTTTGTTCTACTTGTAATGATGGCGTTCTAAATGGTACCGAAACAGGCGTTGATTGTGGAGGTCCAGATTGTCTTGAATGTTGTCCAGATGCAGGGATGACTTGTGATGATGGAGACGCCAATACATTCGATGATGTAACAGATGGTAACTGTGGATGTGCAGGCGAAATTTGTCCTAC